>JAJDEH010000056.1 GCA_029259935.1 Planctomycetota bacterium | reverse complement strand
GCCACTCGGGTGCGTTGCCATTTTGGTGTTAGCCATACCGTCCACTAGGTCACTGAACTTCTGGCCCCAGACAACTTCGTAACCCGCGTCTTTAACAAGTTGGATTTCCTCGGCACCTCCACCTCCTTCGTTGGCAAAGGCAATCAGCTCGTCCCAACCGGCGGGCCCTACGTTCTTTGCGTCGTGATGGCTGTGATAGGTCATCCCCAGGATTCTTAGGTTATTCTTCATCTGCGTTTGCCTGGCTGCTTGGCGAGCTTCCTTGACCGCGCCACACCCGGCGAGCAAGGCCAAGGCGAGTACGGAAAAGAGGATTCGAATTCGCAAGTTCATCACGTATTCCTTCAATGGGAGAGAAGTGTGTATTGAATCACCACGCTCAGATTATCTTGTTCATGAAACCTGATGCAAGCCGATTGGCCCGATTCGCGGGGGACTCTGGCCCCGCGCAATTTGAGGGCCGGGCCGCTTATCCGTCCCCCGTCGGGTCGTACTTCCAGGCGGCGGCTTCTTCGCCGTCGAGCCTGAGCGTAAGGCACTTGGCGCTGCCACCCGCTTTAACGAATTCGCTTAACGGTGTTTCGATCGTCGCGAATCCCGCGTCCTCAAGCTGACGCCGCAGCGAGCCGCAGCCCGAATTCGTCACCACCGTATCACCGACGACCACCGCATTACAGGCAAAAGACCGCGCGTCGTCGGCTTCCACGACGATCAAACGATCAATCAACTCGCGAATCACTTTCTGGCCATATTCGTCGAAGGCGGCGGGGAAGTAGATCGCCGTGGATTGGTCCAGCGGGCAAAAGCACGTATCGAGGTGATAGTAATACTGGTCGACCAACTCCAGCGGAATGACTCGGCAACCCAACCGTTCACCGACGCGTTGATGACTGCCAGCTTCGCTCCGAATTCGGTAGCCCGAAAACAAAGTGTCGCCACAGAACAGTGCGTCGCCAGCGCCTTCAAAATACATTTCATCCGGCAATCGTTCGACCGTGAACCCGTGGCCGGCCAGCCACCGATCGTCGTGCGCTTCTTCGCCCTGACGTTGTTCGTGCCGGAAGCGTGAGATAATCGCGTGCTGTTTGTGGATGATCGCGGCGTTGGCGGTGAATACCAAGTCAGGCAGCCCGGCAACGGCATCCAGCAGGGAAACGCGCGCCCCCAGCTCGACGAGAATCTCGCGCAGGTCATTCCATTGCCGAACCGCCAACTCGTGATCGACGCCCCGCTCGCAATTCATCCACGGATTGATTTCATATTCGACCCCAAAATACTCCGGCGGGCACATCAAGATATGCGGTTGCGATGACATGGCGAAAGCTCGTAGTTGGTTCGAGGCCCGGCCTCGTTAGTCTGCCTGTGATTGAATGCGTTGTAATCTTAAGTCAAGTTTTAGTGACCAACGGGAGCGGGTCATCACCGCCGAGCGGTAGCTCGCAATTGGTTCGAGGCCCGGCCTCGTTAGGGTTTGTTGGAGCCCGCCGCGCTTAACGTTTCGACTTCGTGCGCTAGTGCGCGCATGAATGGTTCCACATCCGTCACGATTCCAACCGTCTGAAACGAACCGCGATCACTCAGCTTGATTACCGTGGACGGGTTGATGTCCACGCACACGACCTTCACCCAAGCCGGCAATAAATTCCCCACGGCAACGGAGTGCAGGGTGGTGGCGATCATCAGGCAAAAGGCGGCGTCACGGGTCAATTCTCGCATGCGAGTTTGCGCGTCGAGTGCATCCGTGATGACTTCGGGCAGCGGGCCGTCGTCACGAATACTGCCCGCCAGCATAAAGTCGATATCGTTTTGGATGCATTCATACATGATGCCGGATTTCAACACGCCTTCGTCGACGGCTTGCCGAATTCCACCACAGCGGCGAATTCGATTGATGGCCCGCAGGTGGTGTTCGTGCCCAGCCTCGACAATATCGCCACAATCCAAGCGGACTCCCAAGCTGGTCGCGAACAAGGCTTGTTCGATGTCGTGCGTGGCCAGCGCGTTACCCGCCAACAGGACATGAAAGTAACCCTGGCGCAGCAAGCGGCATAGATGCACGCCACTGCCCGAGTGCACGATGGCGGGCCCGCCGACGATCACCGTTTTCTTGCCTTCCTGTTTAGCCCGCACGAGTTCGGCGGCAACTTGGCGAATCGCAACCCCCTTCGGTTTCTCGGTCGATACCGAACTGTTCATGAATTCAAAAGACTGAGTTTGCGCGGCTCGCTCGTGAGGAAAGACCCGCACTCCCGCGTGGCCGACAATAAAGGTTTGCCCCAGCGCTGCTTCGCACATTGGTACGCAGCGCGCCGTTTTATCCGCCTCGTCGACCGAAATGCCGCAGTCCATTTCTTGACCGCCGACCTCGATCCACTGGCCATCGACCCGGACCTCGGTCCGTTGATTTGTCGAGCTATAAAATCCTTCCGGAAATGCACCTGCGACATCCGTTTCGACAAGCCGGCAATCATGGCTGGAGACCGGAACCGCTCCGTGGTCCGCGATGGTATCCAGAATCTCCTCCAACCGGGCTGCTGAAGACGCAGCTACCTCGATGCGGGCGAAGCTAGGGTCGTTTCGCGCGTGCCCGATCGAGATTTCCTTGATCTTGAACGACCCGTCCGCGGCGGTGATGTGGTCGAGAATTTTGGGCAGGATCAGACTGTCGATGATATGGCCGCTAATCTCCACATCCATCGTTTGCGCGGAGTCGCTCGAGTCACTGGCCGGTTGTTTCGTCGCCATATTGCCGATCTCCTTTCTCCGCATTGTCGGTCGTCAAGCCTCAATCGGTCGCAACCACTCCGAACCCTTCCGCCGTTTCCGTTGCCCGTTCTTACATTGTACGGAAGTGGGTGGCGAAGCGGCTAGTGCTTGATCATCCCTTCGACGTGTGGGCAATTTTCCGGAAAGACAGCATGGCTGTGCCCTGAACCCATTGATCGGCATGGGTTGCCATCCGTTGGGCGACCGCAGCCAGGGAATGGTCGTTCGCGCAGTACTGCCAGACGTTGTTCATCACTTCAAGTTGGGTGATGTGGCCATCGTTGTGAAGGGTGATCAGTTCGTCTGGACGATTATCCGTTTGGAGTGGAGTGATTGCCGCGCCCCAAGCATTGCGAAGGTTGAAGTCAGTCATGGCATTGCGGTCTTGGCCGCGTTATCCCCCCTTGCCAAGCGAGCGTTCGAGGTCGTTACCACTCATCGTCATACTCGTATTCCGCGGGTGCCTCGCCTTGCGACTCGACAATCGTCGCGTCGGAGAGTTCCGCGACTTTGGGTTCGACTTTTTCCAATCGCACGTCGAATCGCCAGTCGGCTCCAAAGTCGTATTGAAACTCCATCGACTGGCGCTCTTGCAAAGGCAGCTCGCCGATCGTTATCTCGTCGGTGTGCATTTCGGTGTCTTCAATATAGGGGTGTTCGATACGAATTCGACGCCCGTCGCGCGAAACGTAATGAAATCCGTAAAGGTGATCGCCTTCAAAATCGAATGCCCCAATGATGCACTCGGCCAACTCGTCCAAACACGACCCTGCCGGAATCGCGATGCGGCGCCAGGGGGTGCCAAGTGAAACTTTGAAGTAGTAAGCACCGTCACGGAATTCCTGTTGCGGGAGTTTTAGGCTGTTGGACCACTCCGGAAAGTAGGTTCCCAACCGCGCTTGCCAAACGCCGAATTCTACCTCGCTGATCTTGTCCTTCAAAAGGTCATGCTGCCTCTCGTCGAAGACGAACCGCAGTAGTTCATCGCCGAATTGCGTGTGGCGCACCTGCGTAACGCGCCAGCTTTGTCCTACATCGGGTTCACCTCGCTCGACCGTCATCAAGCCAAACAGCTCAAGCAATGCCAAGGTGGTCGCTCGTTCCGTGCAGTACAGGAAATCTCGCCCGTGGTGTTCCCTTTTCGAGAATCCGCGGCCATCTGCCGGAATCGACATCCATAGCTGGCGAGCGACCGCGGCCATGTGGCTCATCCACCCTGCGTCCCTTGAGCCTACGGCCTCCCAAGAGGCCCGCAGCATCCAGGCCTCCAAGAGATTGAAGTACCGCTCGGTCGCGTTTAGTTGAAGCCACTGTTGGTGCAGGGCCGCATCGAGTACCAGTCGGCCGCTGGCCTTTCCCGTTCCTTCCGGGATGCCAAGCTGAGTCGCCCGCAACAGCAAGTACAAACCGTTGAGGTGAGGAAACGACTTCTGCTGCGGACGTTTGAGGCGCGGGCGCAGCGGTTCGGTCATCATCGAGTCAAGCTCGAACAGGCGGGACATCGGCAGCAAGTGGTACTTGCCAGTCGAGCGGACTCCATCCTCGATGAAGCCCAGCAGCGCCTCGAAATCCCGCAGAATGCTGCCCGGGCCATTTTCATCGATGCTCTGAGTAGCGAGATGAGGGTAACGGGAAGGGGTTCGCTTGGGCATCCTTGTCTCCTTCGAACTTCTCGACGGCGTTATTGATTGGGTCGACTTGTTGGAGATTGTATCAGTCGGGATTACTGGCTGGTAGCGAGAGGGCACCGTGAAAACGCCTGAAGTCCCGGCAGGGGGCTGTGCGGACGCTCGTATTGGTCTGCGGCACTGCCTCGCTAGAATCTTGCCACAGGCTAAACCGCCAACACTATCCGGGTACGGTACTCCTCCGTACAATTCTAGCAAGGCAGCGTCTTCAACCAGTGACGAGCTACCGCTCAGCGGCGGCAACTCGGTGCTGCTGGTTGCTCGACCTTGACTCGACATGGGGTTGTGCTTTCACGCATAGTTTTTTGTCCGAAGGGGCTTCCGGTTCGGACTGGGCTACCGCTCTGTTTGTCCCTTCTCAATCGTTGTTT
>JAJDEH010000055.1 GCA_029259935.1 Planctomycetota bacterium | reverse complement strand
CCCATCCCCTTGAGCAAACTGCCGCCGAAAATCTTCCACCTGACGCCACGACGACGAACCACTAAACTGTCCCATCCTCGGGCCTCCTTGTCATGGGATGGAGTCTGCTTCCAAACCACCTCATGCACAAGACAGGCCCTTCTTGTCTAGGTCGTTTCGAGAAAACAAGTTGCAACTAAACGAGTGCCATTCGCCCCAGGGATTCCACTTGAGCCAGAGCAAAGCCGCACTTCTCGAAGAAATCACGAAGATGCTACTGTGCCTTTGCCCGCCTGTCGGACGTCAAATCAACTCCGAAGCAGACCAGTACGTATCGTCCGCTATCGGTGAGGCAATTTCGCACCGCAATTCCGAGGTTGCCGGCGGCAACCGACTTTTTACCAAACAGTTCATCCTTAATCCACGCCCTTTGCCAAGGCGCAGGGCTCGTCCCAGCCTTAATCTGAAAGTGCCGACCGCGTCCGATCAGTTCGTCGGGATCCTCCCGCGGGCCGAAATATTGCACCTTGCCGCGAACCTTCATGGCCCAACGGCATGTCGCCTGAGGGAAAGAGGGGAATGTCTGGATGGGGTTTACGAGGTTTTCGGGCGATATTAGACTTTGGCAAAGCGTTTCCTCCGCTTAGCAGACCATTTCGTGACCGACACTTGGCGGGAATCAGCCGCGAGCGTGTCGTTTTCAATGGCCGCTAGCGTGCCGGGTGTCCCTTCCGGTGTCGAACTCGCGACAACGGAAGACGGAAAACGACGTAATCCATTGCTGCGAAAGCAGTTGCCAGCGTAGCTTCAATTGGCAGAGCACCGCATTCGTAAAACAAAACTGGCACTCTCTGCGACTCTCGCAAAACGCCGTTTTATTCGAGAAAACACGGCGTTTTTGCATTTCGGCGGTTCGTCCGAAATGTCCCTGAATGCGCCGAAATGCCGCTTAGCGGTTGTCAGTGACAACCGGCATTAGAGCACCGCATCAAGAATGCGGTGTGCCCCATCAACACGCGCGGCCCGGCCAACAGCAAGCGTCATCGACCGGGCCGACGCGGCACACGACGTTGCCGAGCCAGCGACCCTATTTCGTTTTCGTTGCCGTTAGTTGGTCAGAATCTCACCGCCGGAACCTCGTCCAGCCCCAGCGTCGCCGCCAAGTGTTCGGCCAGCTTCTCCATTTCGTCCTCGACGTCCCGCGTCCAGAAACCGATCCGCACCGGCTCGTGCAACGGCAGGCCGTGAATCGAAACCGACAGCCGCAACGTCGTCGTGGCGAACGTCACCCGACAGGTGATCGGCCGCGTCTCCGGAATCACGGAACCATCTTTACGTCGGTCGGCGTCGCCGGGAACCATCTCGCCGCCGTCCTGCCGCCAGTTGCCGCGCCGTAGGTCAAGCTCAGATGCGTTGCCCCGCTCGGCGACGACGTTCCACGCCCCATGCGGCGACGAGCGTAGGAACGCCTTGACGGCCAACAGCACGCCATCGACCGGCGGTAGCGTTAGTGTGAATTCCACGATCACGGTCGTCATTTTCTCTATCGCCTGTCCGGTTTTCACCGGCAATCGCAACTTACCAAGCCGAGGACATCGCGCCCTGCAATTTCGCCGTCGCCCGCCCGTGAAGGTTGGATAAATGGCATTTCTCATTCGATGGACCGTATGGAATCTCACGCCCGACGGCTGGCAGCATAGCGAGACCGTCGACATACCGGACGACACGACCCGGTATCGCCCGCCGGAGACCGTGCTTTCGCTGCTTTTGTCGATCCGCACCGACATCCCCGACGCCACGCCGCACGTCACCGTGTTGTTCCGCTCGCCCGACGACAGCGCCGTTGCCAACGCGCTGGCCAAGTTTGGCGAAGAGCCACCGAAATGATCGGTTGTCGTCTCATCGTTCGTCCTCAAAACATCCCCGCGCCGCCCCGCCCGTCTTTCGACATGGCAGCCGGGCCGCTAAGTCAGGTCAACAACCTCTCCGGCTGGGAGCGGAGCGGCATGGGGTTTATGCTACGCTCAGTTTCCGCGCTTGGTGCGGATTGGGCATTCCTCATTCGTTTCGGAGAAAGACAAATGAAATCTGCCGAAGCCGTTAGTTTGCAAGGTCTACTTCGTGTCGCCAAAGGAAACATCAAAGGGGCGCGGGACGAACTGAAAACGGTGGCGTGGCCCAAGGATATGGTTGGGATCGGCCGGAGCATTAGTCGCGGCCTCTTGGCCCTTGAGCAAACAATCAACGCCGTCGACAAAATTCTTGAAGACCTCAAATAGCGACGCATCGGCTGGTGCGGCAAGTCACCCCGCCGCCCGCACTTCGTATCCTTCCGCCAACCGCGTCGCCCCGACCGGCCATCGCGCCTCGCGATACGCTCGCACTGCGGCAATCTCGTAAACCTCGCGGCCGTGCCGCACGAAGTCCCCAGCGCGCAAGTCAATCACGCGCTGCTTGGTCGGAACGGCTCGGCAATGCGGCGACTGGCCCGTGGCGTCGAGCGGTGCGATGAATCTAGGCGAATGCTATTGGCGTCGTCACTTGACATTCGCCGCGCGTGCGAGCATCATCTTTTTAAAGGCCCCCGCCCCTCATATTCGTACGGATCGCTACTGCAAAAACGCCAATCGCTCTTTCCTCTCGGCAACGGGAGAGAGCGTTTGGCGTTTTTCGTTTTTCTGGCGGCAGGGCGACTTGGCCCAGTAAGGCACGCACGAGACCTAATTCCACGAAAACGCTTCTCTCTAGTGTAGTGATTCGTTAATGCGGGGTTTTATCCTGGACCGGAAAACCGGCATTTGTCGTCCGAGCAACAAATGTCGCCCGCAGTTTTGCGCCTCCGGCATAAAACCCCATCAAGGTGAATCACTACTCTAGCAACACGAAACGAGGCCTGATATGTACTGCATGCTCCGTATGTTTTTCGTCGTTTCCGACGGCCGGGTGAAGGGCGGTAGATTGCGGATAGGGCGCCGCTGCTGGCATATCGCCACGGCCTTTGCGTTCGTTTCCGGCGTGTTTGGTCTCGTAAGCTCGATCCGCTCGGCTCATGCGGTGCTGCGGCCGATCGCCGTTAGCGGCGCTCCACACGACAGCCCGCTTGGTCCGAATGTCAGTGCGAATCTCATGTATTCGACGTTCGACCGAGCGGCCGCGATCAACGACGCGGGCAACGTCCTGTTTGTCGGCGATGTGTGGGACGGAATCAACGGTGCCGTGAGAATACCGGGCGTGTGGTACGGAAACGTCTCGGAACGTCACTCGGTCGCCGTTGTCGGTTCAGGCGTCAGCGGTGAAATAGGCAATGCGGTCGATTTTTACAATCTGCAACTCGCTGGCAACGGCGACTACTTGTTTGAATCGCGATCTTCGGCAAATAGCGCGGGTGGCCTTTTCGTCGGCGATGCGAGCGGCATCCGTCTCGTGCGACGTTTTGGATACGGTGATTCGGCACCGGACGTGCCGGTCGGAGTTTCATTTCGCGGCTTCAGCCCTCAACTCGGTGCGGCCGATGCAGTCGCCGCGGTTGGCACATTGACTGGTGTCGGCGTGAACGGCGGCAATGACGAAGGGATTTGGTTCGGTGGGCCGGATGACTTTCGCCTTGTTGCACGTACTGGCGAATCGGCCGTCGGCACGAACGATGGTTCGGTGTACATGAGTTTCGATCGGGGCATGGCGAATTCGCGAGGTCAATATGCGTTTCATACATTGCTAACGGGCGCAAATCTGTCCAACGGGATATGGGGTGGCGAACAAGGCTCGTTGCGCAAGATCGTGCGACGCGGCGAGCCGATCGCCGGTGCGGCCGCGGGGGAAACGTTGAGCGCGGCCGGCGATGACGGCCCGCGATTGAACGACCACGGCGACATCGCCTTTTCCGGTCAGTTCCAAGGGCCGAATGTAAACATCAACAACATCGGCGGGATTTGGGCGGGCGACTTCGATTCGCTAGCCTTGGTGGCCCGCGATGGACAGACGCCGCCCGGCGTCGCCGCTTCGTCACGCTGGTCCAGCATCGGAGGATCGCTCGCGCTTGGTGACGGTGGCCAAGTCGCGTTTCATGCGCGACTTCAAGGACCTGGGGTATCGGCCGACGACAACACCGGGATCTGGAGCGGCTTGTCAGGCGGGCTGCGGCTTACCGTTCGTGAGGGAATGTCCGCGCCGGGAACGCCGAACGGACTTGAATTCAGCAACATCGGCGAGGATCCAGAAGTCGGCCCACAAGGTCAGGTATTGTTCTATTCCGAACTGCGTGGACCGGGACTGTACGACTGGAATCGCTTCGGCGTGTGGCTCGCCGACGCCGACGGGAACATTCATCTCGTCGCGCGAATTGGCGACTTGCTCGATCTCGATCCTGGACCGGCGGTTCAACTGGGCAGGATTCGCGATCTTTTCCAAACGTCGCAAGTCGCCGGCCGAACGACGGCCGGTGGCGGCGACGATTCGTTCGGCCGCGTATCATTGCACGTACGCACAAACGCCGGTGAGGCGTTGATGCTGTACGACGGTGATGCGCCGCGAACCGAGATGATCGCCTTCAGCGTGTTCGATGAACCGACGCGGCTTAGCGCGACCTACGAGCCGACGCCGTCGTCGCGAGAACTCGGATTTACGACTGACTTTGTCCCAACGATGGGTGCGGTACGCGTTGGCATCGACAGTCCCACCGTTGGCTCGCCGTTCTCATTGATTCACCGTTCGGCGGCCGTGACCACGACGTTCGGACTCGTCGATCTGACGCAATGGAACGACGTAACGGCGGCCGTGCAATTGTTGATCGCCAACACGACCTACGAAACCGGAGACTTTTTGACCATCACCGTCACCAACGGCTTGGAATCGATTACTTTGATTGATGCCCACGGCATCGATGGCGTGAACAACGATGAATTGGAGTTTTTTGCCTTGCGTCGGCGGACCACGTTGTGGACGGCGGTGCCCGACGATTGGGCAGAGGCATGGCTTGAGATTCGTAGTTCCACCGACGCCAGCAACGCCAGGGAGGAGTTTTTCTTCGACGCTGTGAGCTTCGCGGGGGCGGCGGTCCCCGAGCCAAACGCGGTTTTGTTGGCGGCCGGCGTCGTGATTCTGGCGTTTCTTCGTCGCTACATCGGGCGTGCTACACGCGGCGTGCGACCAGCACGGGCGTCGCTGAATGTCGGGGCGTAATAACGCCTCCGGCCGCATGGCCTAGAGCCGTGGCGCCCAGGGTCGCCCAGGCGCTTGCCCGGCATTTCACGATCACGTTGACGATGGATTGGTACACGCACTTGGAGATGGAGGATTTGGTGGAGGCGGTGGGGAGGTTGACGGGCCTGAGGTTCGGCCGCTAGATACTGGTCACAATACGGCAAAACGTGCGAGGGCCAGCCAGCTCTCCTCACCGCGAGTTTGTCCGATCACCCGTAAATTTGCACGCCCATGGCTTGGTGTGTAGAATCCAAGTTACCGGACGAAATCGACCGACTCGTGGGGCGACTTCGGTGAGCGTTCCGGCAAATCGCTGGTCTTCTTGTTGGGGGCAAGGCGAAAGAATCTCAATGGCGGCCGCCGATGAGGCGGCCGGGCAATATTAACCGGAAGGAGGTTGGCGATGAAGTTCAATAAGCAATTCGCTTTGGCAACGGCCGCCGGAATCTTGATTCTAGCCTTCGCGAGTGTTGCAACGGCCCAATATGGAGCTCCATCGATACGTCAATCTTTCCGAGATTCGACCCTTCGCCGGCCCACGCTGAGTCCATACTTGGATTTGTTTAGCCGTCCGGGAGGGACGAATACGGCGTATTATTCATACGTAAAACCTGAGATGGAGCGACGGGCCCAAGAGCGCCGAGTTCAACAGGAAACGGCAAGCCTACGGCAACAGTTGAATCAAGTGTCGGCTCGCGCGAATGCCGCTCAACAAGCCGGGCGACTTCCAACAGGGCACACGACTGTATTCATGAATTACTCTCACTACTTTCGGATGCCGGGCCGGTGACACCGCGTCGCTGTGTCTTGCCCGCGAAGGAGGCTATCGGCGCGTTTACGATCTTTTCCCGCGTTCGACGTCGGATCTCCCTTTCCGCCCAACGACGTGCTAGAATACGGCTAGGCCGCCGATTCTGTCCTTGTACGGTGGATTTGATCTCTCTCGCCCGTCGCATGATCCTAGGAGTGTTCGTTCAATTCCGGGACGATACTAGGTCAACGGAAGAGGATTCTCGGAACGCCGCTCACCTGCGACGCCGTTTCCCGTTTTTGCCTCGCGGAGCATGCCGAACAACAGAGTCGTTAGCTTGAGCCGATCCCGCATTGTCCTCCGGAATATTGCTAGTAATTGGATCGGCTTCGCCGTCCAAGCCGCTGTCCTTTTTTTCGTGACGCCGTTTGTCTTAAGAGACCGTGGCGACACGCGCTATGGCGTGTGGGTGCTAACGACGACGATGACCGGCTATTACGGCCTTTTGGCTTTCGGGATGACCGGCGGCATCACGCAATACATCACGCGATACCTCGCGGTGCGGGACTTCGGGAAGATGAACGAGGCGGCCAGCACGGCCTTCGTCACATTGGTCGGCCTTGGCGCATTGGTGTTCTCAAGCAGTTTCTTTCTGGCTTGGCTCGCGCCTTATGTTTTTAACATCCCCGTCGAACATCACGACGAAGTTGCGTGGTGCATCATCATCGTCGGAACAACGGTAGCGCTTCAGTTCTCGTTCTTTCTTTTTTCCGCTGTTCTTGTCGCGACTCAACGATACGACCTCTCAAACTTAGTTGGCGTCACGTCCAGCTTGCTCGGTGCCGGCTTCGTCTTCCTAGCTCTTCGGCAGGGCTACGGACTCGTCGGGCTTTGCCTTGCCAAATCGGTTAGCGAGCTAATTGGATATCTCTTGCGCTGGTCGTTGGCTCGCCGGGTATTGCCTCAACTGGCCATCTCCCGCGGCTTTATTAACGTGTCAACGCTACGACTTCTGATGTCGTACGGCACATGGAGCTTTATCATTTCGATCGCGGGATCGATATTTGCCCAAATCGATGCGATGGTGATCGGCATCTTCATGCCGATGGTTGCCGTTTCTCGTTACGCGCTGGCGGCTGGCGTGAGCATCCAGATGAGCAACGTCCTGCGGCCGATTGATCGTGTTTTCTTTCCGACGCTAACCGACCTTCATGCAAAAGGCGATCTGGCCGGTCTTCGATCCCTGTATCTGCGCGGTTCGAGGCTTTACCTCGTCGTCGTCGCCGTTTGCGTCACAATTGCCTGCTGCTGGGCCGATGACTTTTTTCGCCTCTGGATCGGACCTCAATACGTTGAAAACAGCGACGATCCCTCCGTGCCATTTTTGTTCGTGCTCCTCACTGTCGCCCTCGTCGGGCGGTTGCTGCCCGGCTTAGGAGGCCAAGTGCTCCAAGCTGCGGTTCTCGTTCGTCCGCTGGCAAATCTGGCGATCCTTGAGGCCACCGCAAACGTATTGTTGAGCATTTGGTTCGTACACCTATGGGGGCTCTCAGGCGTTGCACTCGCGACGATCGTTTCGGTCGTAACGATTCGGACGTTCTTCGTTCCGTTCCTCGTCAGTCGTTTTCTGGGAGTTTCCGTAGCTTTCTATTTGCGGGACGCCGTGGCTCGCCCGATAATCGTGGGGATAGCGATTTATCCCTGTGCGCTTGGCATCCGCCAATTGGGCACGCCGCTCAATTTCGTCGAGTTAGTCTTGCAAGGGCTTGCGGCGACCGTTGCGGCTTCGTTCTTGGCAGCTTACGTGGGATTGACGCGGCGTGAACGAGAACAATACGTTTACGCGCCATTGCGACGTATTGGTATCTTCCGCGAGCAGAAGGATTGCATACCTCCCAGTGCCCAGCAGCATTCAGAGAAATCAGAGGAAACTGTCGGCACACCATAGCGACGTTTTTTTGAGTACGACACTTCTCATGCCGCCGCCGGCGGCATTGGCGACGCACTGCGTTTCATGAGCGGGCGGTGCGTGGTGCTACTTCCACCAGATCATGTTAGATGACATTTACCAACACTAACCAGCCTTCTGTGCTGATGGTCGGAGGGGCCACCTACACCGACAGGGTCCTATGCGCCTTTACAAAACACTTGATCGCGGCCAAGCCATTTCACTGCGCTGTGATTGGGATGGACCAACGGGACGGCCAACCCGGCGGCGTGGACTTGGCGGTTTTCGATAGAGTTTCGGCGTTCCCTGGCCTGCGCAAGCCAAAGTCAGCAGCGGCCGGTTTGTCGCGTATGGCATTTGATCTTGCATCCTGCAGTATTTCATCAGGCGTTTATGCCGGTGCTGCCGCTGCGCTGCGCATGGGAAGCGTATCACCGCTGCGCAACGCAATTCGGCGGAAGGTCTATGATCGAAGTTACGCCTACACGTTTCCGTCGTTGGTGTCCGGTTTTTCCCTCTATCACTGGCACTGCATGCACTGGGATCGCTTGTCGGCGATTCGTTTCCTCCCCAGCGACGCGACGCTCATCTTGACGATTTGGGGTTCGGACTTGTTGCGGAGCGCCGGCATAGAGAATTACCGTGTCCAACTCGCGGCATGCGAACGCGCACAATTCATTACCGTCGGCTCGGTCGAGTTACGAGAAGTCCTGCTAGCAAAATTCGGCCGATCGCTGTCCGGCAAGATTCGTCTGGCGACCTACGGTGCCGATTATCTGGACGTGTGCCACGCCTCCTCCGAGCAGCGAGCAGCATTTCTGCAAAGATTGCATATTCCAATCGACAGGATCGTTCTATGTGTCGGCCACAGTGGTCACCGCCAAAACCAACACCTGGCGGTTCTAACAAGTCTACGTTCGCTGCCCGCGGAAGTACGTGAGCAGATTGCGATCATTCTCCCGATGACCTACGGTCTGACACAAGAGTACCGCCGCGAGGTGCTGGCCGCAGGTGAGGCGCTGAACGTTCCGGTGCATGTATTCGATACGTTTATGCCCGATGAAGATGTAGCGATGCTTCGGCAATCGAGCGACCTCTTCGTTCACGTTCCTATTTCCGATCAGTTTAGCGCGGCGATGTGTGAGTCACTCGCAGCCGGGGCTGTCTTGATTACCGGCGCGTGGTTGCCCTATAGCCGTTTACGGTTGAATCACATTCATTTCCGTGAAGTTGCAGACGTTAGTGACGTAGCATCACAGATCCAAAATGTGATCGATCGACTTGTTGACGAAAAGGTGAAGTGCGAAAGCAATGCAGACAGAATTCGCGCGATCATGTCTTGGTCGCAAGTCATGCCGCGATGGCTTCAGATTTACGACGAAGCGCTCTCCGTTCATTGATCCGACACGGGAATCCGAATATGCAAGCTGTCATCTTGGCCGGCGGGCTTGGCCATCGCCTTAAGCCGTTTACGGACGTGCTTCCAAAGCCGCTATTGCCGCTCGGTGAAAAGACGGTCATGGAGTTGCAGATAGCTGCGCTTCGACGTTGCGGCGTGGACAAAGTGTTTGTTGCGACAAATTACATGTCCGATCTCGTTGAGGCCTACCTGGGCGACGGATCGAAGTTCGGGATGGACGTGCGAGTAAGTCGCGAAACGAAACCGCTGGGCACCTGCGGGCCCATCGGGCTGCTGCGCGATGAATTGACCGAACCGTTTATCGTCATAAACGGCGACATTTTGACGAAGCTCGACTTCGCTGCACTTTATCGCTACGCGATCGCGGAGAAAGCCTGCTTGACCGTCGGCACAAAGATCGTGACAACTCCGTTTCGTTTTGGGAATGTGATGGTCAACGACACGGGGACGCGCATTCTCGACGTAGAGGAGAAGCCGGAATTGAAGTTGGAAGTCGTCGCGGGGATTTACTGCCTGACGCCCGAGGCGTTTCGTTACATTCCAAAAGATCAGTATTTTGGAATGGATTCGCTCATCAAGACGTTGATCCGCGAGCAACAACCGATAGCGAGATTTCTGATCGCGGATTATTGGCTCGACATCGGTCAGGTCGAGGATTACTCGAAGGCCAGGGACGAGGTGCAGCAGACTTTTGTCGACGAAATCTAGGTTATGTGGTCGGAGGGCGTCGTGATTAGGGTTGTCGGAATCGGCGCGGGCGGACATGCGCAAGCGATCATTGAAGCGTTACAGCTCGCGGGAAATACAGAAATTGTCGGGCTGCTGGCGCCCGAGCAGGCACGGGTCGGAAGTACGGTACTTGGCGTACCTGTACTCGGCGATGACGAACTGTTGCCAACTCTGCTTTCGCAGGGAATTCGACATGCCTTTCTGGGTGTTGGGTCAACAGAGCGTCCCGACGCAAGGGTAAGACTTTTTCGTATGCTCTGTGAGAAGGGTTTCATTCTTGTGTCGGTGATGCACCCGTCTGCCGTAGTCTCGCGATCGGCACGCCTTGGTGCCGGAACGGTGATCTTAGCAAACGCTGTCGTTGGGTCGATGGCCGAACTCGGCGACAACGTGATCGTCAATTCGGGAGCGATCGTCGAGCACGATTGCCGTGTGGGAAATCACTGCCACGTTGCTCCCGGAGCTCTACTCGCCGGCGGAGTGCGGGTCGGCCCGAAATCGCATGTCGGACTGGGCGCCCGAATAATTGAGAATGTAACGATAGGGGCCAACAGCGTTGTTGGTGCTGGTGCGGTCGTCGTCGGCGATGTCACTGACGACGTGATCGTCGTAGGCGTTCCAGCTCGTGTTTTGCGTCACGGGCGTTAATCCGAATCGGCGACGAGTTCCACCAAGTGAAGCGATGAATCAAAACCGTGCTCCAGACGTCGACCAGAAGAAATGCGAAATGATCCCTCTATCGGTTCCAACGCTCGGTGGCAACGAGCGTGCGTACGTCCTTGAGTGTCTCGAAACGAACTGGGTCTCATATCTCGGCCCCTTTGTAGATCGCTTCGAGCGCGAGCTAGCAACCGTGGCGGGAGCACGCCATGCCGTCGTTACGACCAGCGGTACGGCAGCACTTCATTTGGCACTGTTGGCTGCGGGCGTCTTGCCCGAAACCGAAGTCGTCATGCCCGCGATGAGTTTCGTCGCTCCAGCAAACGCCGTGCGGTATTGCGGGGCGTGGCCGACGTTTGTCGACATCAGTCCAACCGACTGGCAACTTGATGTTGAGAAGCTAGACCATTTTCTAACCCAAGGATGCAACCGCACGACTGAGGGCCTCGTCAACAAGACGTCCGGCCGGAGGGTAAGCGCATTGCTCGCGGTTCACCTACTTGGCGACATCGCGGACGTTGACCAAATCTTGGGAATTGCGGCGCGGTACGACCTTCCGGTCGTTGAGGACGCCGCTGAGTGCCTCGGTGCGACGTACAAGAAACGCCCGATTGGGGCACCGGTTCCGGGCTCGAGCGGTCGGCGTCGGCTCGTGATTACCAGCTTCAATGGGAATAAGATCGTCACTTGCGGAGGCGGAGGGGCAGTGTTCACCGACGATGCGGACATCGCCGCGCACATAAAGCATCTGTCGACGACGGCAAAATGCGACGCGATTCGTTTCATCCACGACCAAATTGGCTACAATTATCGAATGACCAACATCGCGGCGGCAATGGGCGTCGCCCAACTGGAGCGCCTCGGGGAATTCATAGCTGCGAAGCGCGCCCATGCCATGCGCTATGCCGATGCCTTTCGCAGAAACCGTCGGATCACTCTTCACCCGGAGCATCGCGACAACGAGTCCATTTTTTGGCTCTATACGGTTCTCCTCGATACAGCTGCGTTACCCACTATCATATCGCTAAATGGCCTCGGCATCCAGGCGCGTCCGGCCTGGACGCCCCTTTACGACCTTCCCCAATTCGCCGAGGGCTGTTATGTCCATCGTTGCGAGTTCACGGCGCGGTTTGCGCAGCATGCCGTTAGCTTGCCGTCGAGTGTTTCGTTGACGGCGGAGTGCCAGAATCGAGTGATAGAAGCTGTGTTGACGTCTGTACCTGAGTAACTCGCTCCGTGAAGCGCTTCGTCACCTGGATACTTGGTTTGCCACAAACTCGAAAGCTCAGCCCGGAATAACGCGGAGCAACTTTTGCAATGACTCGGAAAAAGGCATTATCAGCCGTTAGATTCACCTTTCAGGGAACGGCGTCTTGCTGGCATCGCCTGTGCAAAATCTTGGCCGGCAAGTCGGAACGAGATCCTTGGTCTGGCATGCAATGTGGTTTTATCGTTTCAACCGGACGCACCGGTACGATGGCTCTGGCGCGTTTATGCTCTGAATGTTATGGAAGCCAGGTTGATTCACGTCACGAACCGTCACCCGATTTGTTTCATCTGGCAGCCACGACTTTGCGAGAGCGGCTGTCCGTTGCGCAGACCGTTCGGAAACTTGCCGACTCACGACGCCACATATTGAGCGACCTACGTCGGACGGGCTGTCGTTGGTATGTCGAATCGAATAATAACTTGGCGTGGCTTATTCCCGCCGTGAAAGCGCTGTTTCCACACCTCCGCATTATTCACGTTATTCGCGATGGTCGAGACGTGGTACGGTCATGGTACGGAAAGCGAGTGAACTCCAGTGACAAGGCCACGGCCGTTTTTGCGGGACCGAATGACATTCGGCAGCGAATTGGCGCCAACGACATTTTGAACGACGAGTACCACAGCCGCTGGAACAACATGGATCGGTTTGAGCGTCTCTGCTGGATATGGTCGCGAACGGATGCCGCAGTTCAAGATGCGATTGACGGCGATGATCGGTGCTGCACGATTCGGTTTGAAGATATCTTCGGCGATCAAAACGGTTTTGCTGGCGCGATTTCATTGATTTCATTTCTTGCGAACGGACGGGCCGTGCCAAGAAACGACTTTATCCGGGAGCGAATGAAGATTCGATCGAACGCCAGCGACGGCCATGCGCTACCGCATTGGAGTGAGTGGTCGCAGGATATGCAAACGACGTTTGCCGCGATAGCTGGTTCGCAAATGCGACGAAACGGGTATTCCTTGGACTAAAAAGGGGCATCGGCGTGGAACTCAAAGGAAAAAAAGTACTGGTGACGGGAGCCGATGGCTTTATCGGATCGCATCTTGCTGAGGAACTCGTTCGACAGGGTTGTTCCGTGCGGGCAATGGTGTGGTACAACTCGTTCAATTCTTGGGGATGGTTGGATTCAACGGCACGAGATCTTCGCGACTCGATGGAAATCGTGATGGGTGACGTGCGAGATGCCAACAGCGTAAGAAACGCGGTGCAGGACTGCTCCGTTGTTTTCCACTTGGCTGCATTGATCGGTATTCCGTATTCATACCGAAATCCGGAAAGTTACGTCGAAACAAACATTCGTGGCACGCTGAACATTGTGCATGCCGCTCGGGAATGTGCTGTCGAAAAGGTTGTCCACACGTCGACAAGCGAGGTTTACGGAACGGCTTTATCCGTCCCAATTGGCGAGGATCACCCCCTCCAGGCCCAGTCCCCATATGCTGCGTCAAAGATCGGGGCTGACCAAATCGCGATGTCGTATTTTTGCTCGTTCTCTACTCCCGTGGCGATCGTGCGCCCTTTCAACACGTATGGACCAAGGCAATCGGCGAGGGCCGTTATTCCGACGATCATCATGCAAATCGCTAGTGGTCAGCGAACGATTCGGTTGGGATCGCTAACTCCAACGCGAGACTTTAGTTTTGTCGACGACACGGTAAGCGGATTCGTGGCAATTGCTAAGTCGGACAAATCGATCGGTGAGGTCGTCAATTTGGGAAGCAATTTCGAGATTTCGATCAGCGACACCGTCAAGATGTTGGCAAGCGAATTGAATGCCGCAATTGAGATCGAGTCAGATGCGTCACGCATGCGCCCTGATAAAAGCGAGGTAGAACGGCTCTGGGCAAACAACTCAAAGGCCCGCAATCTGACGGGCTGGGAACCAAGGTTTGGCGACCGAAATGGGCTGCAAGAGGGTCTCGCCGTTACGTGTCGTTGGTTTCAAGATCCAGGCAACCTTGCGCACTACAAAGCCGACATGTATTCTGTGTGAATTGCACATGGCCCTTTCCAACGGGCCGGGGATGACCGGTTCCAAACGATCTGGACATCGGTGGACGCAGTGATCGATGTCGTCGAAATGTGCAAAATGATTTTCGTTTAAGGCCGGCCGGGCAGTCGGCTGCGGCCTACGCGGCCGATACGCGACGCATTGGTTTCAGATTTCGTCTGACCGAGACGCATGTTGACGGCGGATGAAAATGGCGGCGCGGGGCGGGGGTTGCGGCGATTGGATTTGGCGGCGCACATGCGTGCAGATTTGGGAACAGGCAAGTTAGGGGCGTCAGTCCCGATCTTGCCCAGTTTCGCAGGGAGGCCCGGAAGTGCGATCCGACATGGAGTTCTGGATGGAAGTTCGGCGGCAAGTGCTGACGAACCAATTGAGCAAGCGGGCCGCTTGTCAGAAGAGCGGCCTTTGTTGGCAAACGCTCGCTCGCTACGATCCTCGCGCACGATGAGCCACCGGGCTATCGTCAGCGGCAGTCACGTAAGAAGTCCAAGCCGGCGGTCTTGCTGCCGATCATTCACCAGATTCTCACCAACGACCAGCACGCGCCCAAGAAGCAGCGGCCCACCGCATCTTCGAGCAACTCGGCGACGATGCCCGCCATCGCGTCGCTGACGTGGACTCGTACGTCGGCCGTGAACCGCCAGCGCCGCTCCGTCCAGATCGACCAACGTACTCGTCTGGCTCGAAAGCAAACCCGCGACAACACTCCATACCCAACCAGTCGCCTCCGTGTGATCCATCGCGGTCCCTCCGTTTCTTGGGGTTCGATCGACACAAGCCCTCACCAAGAAATGCTTGTAAAGGGACCACCAATTCTCTGCGACCGTCACATCACTGAGGATGAGTAATGGTTGACGAAATCCGCTTCGTGCGACCGCGCAAAGTTGGCACGGCGGCATTTTGTCCAGTAGACTGGCAAGAGGATAAATTTGCTGCGTGATGCGAGGAGAGTGATGAAAGCAAATCGCTGGAACGGACATACCGCACAAGCTTTTCTCGCCGCGATGGCCGCCGTCGTCGTGCCGGTTTCGGCGAACGCCATTCCGCTCGAGGTGCAGAAGCCGCGCGGCAACGGATCCTACGACGAAGTGGAGCGATTTATCGACCACACGGGCGCCGTGAACGCGCTTGCGCTCTCGCCGGATGGACGGCACCTGGCGTCGGTTGGAGCCGATCGAGCGATTCATATCATCGACGGCAAGACGTGGAAGTCCGCCCGCAAGCTGGCCGTCGATGCCGACGTAAAGGATATCGAGTTCATGCCAACCGGCGAGCTCGTCGTGGCGGGCGACAAGAGTCCCAAATACGGCAACTGCGTGTTCGTGTGGAACTGGAGCACAAACCGCATTCTCGGCACGTGGATTGATGCGGCGTCGGGCGTGGTGGACGTGGCAGTGTCACCCGACGGAAGACTTGTGGCCGCCGTGGAGAGCGACGGGCGGACACGGGTAATGTCGCGAGACCACAAGGCGACCCGCGTGCTCGAAGAAGCTCACCCGACATACCGCCGTACGTCTCTCGGCTTTTCGCCCGACAGCAAGACGTTGACGACGGGTGGGATAAACGGATTCGTGCATCGCTGGCGGCTGAGCATCGATACGCGAGGCATGCTCCGAGGATCAAATCAGTCTTTCTATCCCGACTTTCGCAGCGTGATCCAAGCTTCGATCTACGCGCCGGACGCGTCGTGCGTCGGTACGGCTCACGATGACGGAACAGCGCGCATTTACTTGGAGAAGGCGAAACTGCGGTATCGGTTGATGGGGCACAAGGGCGGTGCATTGTGTGTCGCCTTCACGCCCGACAGCAAGTACATCGTCAGCGGCGGCAACGACAACAAGATCCGTGTGTGGAACGTGTCGGCTGGGCACTTGTTGTGGGAGGTTTCCGGCCACTCCGGCGCGATAACACGAGTTCTTGCACCGACGGAAGGCACGGTCGTGTCGGCCAGCGCCGATGGGACGGTGCGGCTTTGGCGACGCGGGGCTGGCGTTCATCCAGCGCTGGCAGACGTGTTGTCGGACAGTCCTCGAGTTCGGCCCGTGCGAAAGGCGTCGCTAGCTGTTCCCAAGGCGGCCGAAATCGCCAAGTCTACGTCGCTGATCAAGGATGTCTTCGCCGCTGATTTTGCGAAGGCGACTGACGACAACGGGCGGCGCGGGCTGGCGAAGAAGCTTCTCGACCAGGCATGGCAGCAGGAAGATGCGGCCGTGGAGCGATACGCGGCGCTCCAGATCGCGCAGAGGCTTGCCATCGACGCCAAAGGGGTGAATCTGGCGATCACGATTGCCGACGAATTCGGTGCGTGGTTTGAGGGCGATCCACACGCAAGACTGGTTGATGTCGTGCGGGCGTTGGGAAAGACGTGCCGTTCGACGACGGAGCGGACGACGCTGGCCAAATCTGCGTTGCAACTGGCGGACGAGGCGATTGTCGCGGATCGTTACGTCGAAGCCGCGCGGATCATGGAGATTGCGACGACGGCGGCGATTGGCTCGCGTAACATGGCGTTGCAAGAGGCCGCTAAAGTCGTCAACGAGAGAATTGATGCAGCCAAAGCGGCACTTGGCGCATACCAGAACGCTCTAAAGCTGCTTGCCAAGGATTCGGCTAACACAGAGGCGAACCTGGTCGCGGGTCGGTTCCTGTGTTTTATTCGTGGCCAGTGGGTTAAGGGTGTGCCTTATTTGGCGCGGTGCAGCGACGAGAACCTGCGCAAGTCGGCGGCGAAGGAAATGGCCAAGCCGGACGGCGTCGAAGATTGGGAGGCGCTGGGCAACCTTTGGCAAGCGGCAAGCAAGGCGGCGTCGGAGGGCGATCGGGTGGCGTGCGCGGCGTCGGCGGAGTATTGGTACGGTAAGGCGCTTGCCGCCAGCACGGGACTGCGCAAAGTGAAGATTCAGCGTTCGCTGCAATCAGTCGGGCCCGTGCCGCAACAGGTTAAGCGGCGCGATGCGCCGTAGCGACCTCTGACGACGGTGGAAGACGAAACGGAGGGCACGGGCGTCGAACCCGCGACCAGATTGCAGGCATCTAATTTCGAGTCTGGTCAGGCGACGTTCCACCATGTCCAGGATCGTCGTATCTCGTACACAGTTGCGTAGTTCGGGCGAGGACCAAAATCCGCGACTGTCGTCCAACATCCGCCATTGTCCGCCCACTTGGCTACATGGAGGTGGTCCTGCGCCGCGAATCCATAGCATGCCTAGCCACGGCGAAAGTGCTGCCGAAGGTCGCCCAGGCGCTGGCCCGGCACTCGACCATCACGCTGACGATGGATCGGTATACTCACCTGGGCATGGGCGATTTGGTGGAGGCGTTGGGGAGGTTGACGGGCCTGAGCTCGACTTTTTCCAATTCAACGGCGGCGCGAACTTGGGAAACCTCGGTAAATTGGGAATTGAAACGGTTTTGAAACACCCTGGATTTCCTCGCCCGTTCCAAAACCCTCGCGTGAAATGAGGAGTCTCGGTGATTCGTGGGTTTTCCGCACAGCCACGAATGGAAAAAGTCGAGCTGAGAACAAGTCGTCAAACTATCGCGAGTGTCACGGATGGCCCGAAATTGAACGATCGAAAATCGACATTTACCCGAGGAAACCAGCGATATCGTCGCTAGCAAGCCGGCCCTCTAGTGCTTTGACACCGTTGAGAATTGGGGTTGGTTGGGCGGGCCGGTTTGGTCATTTTATGGGCAGCCAAGGAGGGTTGCCATGCAGAAGAAATATGTGGTTCGACTGTCGGATGAGGAACGAGTCGAGTTGGAGTACGTGGTGCGGAAGCTCAAGGGCACGAGCCAGAAGGTCAAGCGCGCACAGGTTCTGCTCAAGGCCGACGCCGACGGGCCGAATTGGACGGACCGGCGGATTTCCGAAGCGTTCGGCTGCCGCGTGCAGACCGTGGAGAAGATTCGCCAACGGTTGGTCGAGCGCGGCTTTCGCGAAACACTCGACGGCGCCAAACCCGACAAGCCGCCGCGAGCGAAACTACTCGACGGAGATCAGGAAGCCCGCGTGATCGCCATGCGCCTCGGTCCGCCGCCGCCGGGCTACGCCAACTGGACGTTGCGGCTATTGGCTCGCAAAGTCGTGGAGTTGGCACTGGTCGACTCGATCAGCCGCGAGACCGTTCGGCGGACGCTTAAAAAAACGGCATGACCAACCGCAAGATCGAGTATTGGGTGATTCCGCCCGAGGCGGACGCGGAGTTTGTCGCCGGCATGGAAGACGTGCTGGAAACCGATGAAAAGCCGTACGATCCGCACCGTCCGGTCGTGTGCATGGACGAGCAGCCGGTGCAACTATTGAAGGAAACGCGAACGCCGATTCCCGCGACGGCGAAACATGCCAAGCGCGTCGATTACGAATACGAGCGAGCCGGCACGGCGAACATCTTCATGTTCACCGAGCCGCTCGCTCACGTGGCGCGAAGTGGCGGTCCGCAAGACAAAAACGAAACTCGACTGGGCGTTGGAAATGGGTCGGTTGCTCGAAGGACGCTACGCGAACTGCGCGAAGGTGATTCTCGTTTGCGACAACCTCAACACGCACACCAAAGGCGCGTTCTACGAAGCATTCGAGCCGCAGCGGGCACGCGAACTTGTCCGCCGCATCGAATTTCACCACACTCCCAAACACGGCAGTTGGCTGAACATCGCGGAAAACGAACTCAGCTCAGTGACCCGCCAATGCGTCGCCGGACGACGATTTGGCGACGCCGAAACCTTGCAAGCAGAAACATCCGCCTGGTCGACGGACGTGAATGCCACTCAACGCGGCGTCGACTGGCAAATGAAAATCGACGACGCCCGATGCAAGTTGAAGTCCGTGTACCCCAAAATCCAAGTTTGACAAAGCACTAGTGCCCCATAAGAGAGTTTGAAGACTTGCTCTTAGCGAGACGCCCCCTCCGTCGAATTCGGTGTGCGACGGCTCAAAACGCTTTTCTCGCCGCCCGGAAAAGCCGTCGTTCGTCACCAGCCGCATCGCGTCCCGCTTGAACTCTTCGCTACACCGCGGCGGCGGCATCTTGCTTTGATGAACTCATCATTCGGACCTCCATTGGCGAGCACTATTCGGCCCCCCCCGCCGCTGTCCGAAAGTCATGGGCTATCACAAATGATTTACTACGATTCCGGCGTCGGGACGTTGCCCGAACTCGGCTGGCTGCCGTGGATCGGAGAGAAGTTATCCCGGTGTTGGAGTCTGGCGTTCGGTGCTGGCCTGACAAAGACAAAGAACGTCGAGGAGGCTTATGCGTACTTGATGGACGTCTGGGACGAGGGCGACCGCGTTTTTCTTTTCGGCTAAAGGCGGGGCGCGTATTCGGTTCGCGTACTGGCTGGCCTGCCGCACCTCCTCGGCTTGCTGGCCAAAGACGACGACAACCTCGTGCCCTATGCGATGCGGCTGTTCAACGGCATCTGCAAGACGAAGCCGGATGAACCAGAAAAAGTATTGGAAGGCCTGCGACGCCTTCCGCGAAACCTTTGGCGGTGAGACCGGAGACTCGCAGAGGCGCATTCCAGTTAGTTACCCGGTGCGTGGGACATGGTTTCGTCTATCGGTTGGATTTGAAAACCGGCATCGTTTCCGTTCACGCAGTCGAATCCGAGCGTGAAGATACACTCTTGCGTTGGCCGAGACCGACGACGGCATTGAAAAACTGCGGTCCCAACGTTGGCACTTTCACGCTTGCAGCCGCCTTCCGTCGCAAGACTGCCTATACTCCGCTGGCGCAGTTTCACGCTCGCCGTCGACTGCTCATGATACGTCGACTGAAATGTCCCGGTCATATAGGTTCCTGGCCCTAATCCGTCGGTCCAACGAGCCGGGCCTGCAATCGTGTGCCCTCATCTCGCCAACACCCGTTGCTCGAGGCGAGACCCGATTCACCAGCGAGGAAGAAAAGACCGCCCCCCGCCAGGGCATCACTCGATCAAGGGACAAATTGTCGATCTTCGGCATTTTTATTGACTTGCGCCCCACAACCGCTACACTTTGCCTGAATTACGCCGTCGACGAGCGGAGAATGGACGAACGCAACGCAGTCCAGCGCTTCGCCGGATCGACGTGTGCCACGAATCACGTGCGCCACGAAGAGAAGAACCGTCGCGAGGATCGTCGAATACATGATGAAATCAGGACGTCGTCGCCGGTCGAACGCGCCCCGCGCGCGGCGGACGCGCTTTGAACACTTGGAACCGCGCGAGACGCTCTCGGCATCCGCCGAACTCGCCTGGAAATCGTGGACGCCCGCAACGACGATGGGGCCGCTCTTGCCTTCGGCGGGGGAATTCGTTTACGAAGCGCCCGCCGCCGTGACGCAACTGACGGCGATCGGGGTTGCCGCCGCCAGCGTTGTCGTGCAAGGCGTCGGCCACTCGCCCGAAGCTGGGCACGGCCCCATTCACGCCGACGACCCGACCGCCCCATTCATCCAACTCCAGCACGACACAATTCCAAATTTCGTTCTCAGCCCAACGAATACGACCGTGGCCAGCGGCAAATGGTCGGACCCTGGCATTTGGTCGGCCAACCGCGTGCCGGGCAATGGCGACGTCGTTCAAATCGGCGCGGGAACGGTGGTCGAATACGCAACGACGAGTACCGCATCGATTCAGGCGATCGGCATCAATCCCGGCGCCGAGCTGCGATTCAGCATCAAGGTCGACACGAGGTTAAACGTCGGCACATTGATCGTCTTCGAGGGCGGCTCGCTGCGAATCGGCCAACCAGCAAGCCCCATCGCCGACGGCGTCAAAGCCGAGGTCGTGTTCGACGGAAAGTGGCTCAACACCGAATCCGATCCAAACCAATACGGCGTTGGGCTGCTC
>JAJDEH010000054.1 GCA_029259935.1 Planctomycetota bacterium | reverse complement strand
CGCCGCTCGAGATTCTCGACCGGGCACCGATCGCCTTCGGAAAAGCCGTCGTGTTTCGAGACAATACTGAGCGTCGTGAGTCCGGTATTTCGTCGAATCAAATGCGGACGCTTATGAAGAGCTGGAATCGAAGGTCCATCGATTATCGAAACGAGATCTTGATTGTCACTCCGGGCGGCCAGATCACCAAGATCGTTCCGGATTTGATCGGCCAGTCGGTCTCCATTCACTGGAAACCTGGCGGCCGCGGCGCGGAAGCCGTGCTTGCCCGCGCGCCTGAAAAACGCGACGCCACCTTTGTTTGGGTTCCCGCGATCAAATCCGGCTCGCCCGTGGCGTCGGCCACTGAGCCCAGCAAGGACCCCCGGACGCCGCGAGTTCCTCGCACTGCCGAGCCCGAACCGAAGTCAACTCCCGCAACGGACGAAGAGCCGCTACGTGAGTGGACCACGACGACCGGCCTGAAGCTCAACGCGCGCATCGTCGAAATTTCTCCCAAGGAGGTTGTTCTGGTGGACCAGCGAGGCAAACGTCACAAGATCCCCCGCTCGCAACTCAATAAAGACAGCCCGCGCAACGCGCGCCGTTTCGAACGAAAACAAAAGTAATCTAAACGAGGCTGACTGCGTGAGGTCGCCGACGAGCCGCTATTCTCGTCCGCGCCAGCAGTAGAAGGTGACGCGGCCGTCTATCTGCTCGTCGTTACAGAAGGGATGCCCCACCAATGGGTTGCCCTAAACTGGGGAGCTGGTTCCGCCAAAAAACCCCGCGAAACTGACGATCCCCGGGGCGGCTCGCGATCAATCGACTCTTCGCACGCGGACACCAACTACGGGGTGATTTCGTCCGATGCGGGTTGAGTGTTGATTCAAGCGGGCACTGAGAAGGAGGCTGCTGTTCCGCTGGCAGAGATTAAAATAAAAATAGAAAATCGTTGAGGCGATTTTGATAGATTCCGCGCTGTATTTCAGTGCATGGAAACAGACCGGTTCGGAAAATTGACTTGGATTGAAATATGTCAGCAGAGCATCCCAACCTGGTTTCGCTGTTTGAGGCGGCGTTGGAAATCGAACACGCACCGCGGCGGAGCGCGTTTCTGGACGAATCGTGCGGCACCGAAGTTGAACTGCGCAAGCTGGTGGAGCAGTTGCTGGAGGCTAACGAGCGGGCGATCAGGATTAGGAAAAATCAGACTAGGGATGTGGATGTCACCAGGGTCCAGGATGCCTCGGGCAACGAACTCACCGAGGCGTTGGACGCGGGCCAGTTGACCGCGATTGCCGGAGAAGAAGCGGTCGGGCTCGGCGGCAATTTCAGCGTGCTGAGGTCGCTCGGCCAAATGGTCGACCGCGTGCCGCATGTAGTCCTGCGGGATGCGCCCGCGGCGGGTGACGATTCCAGCCCGCCGTCCGACTCGCCCGAGTTCCCCGCTCGCGACGCCGACAGCCGCTACGAACTGCAGGGCGAAATCGCCCGCGGCGGGATGGGCGCGATTCTCAAGGGCCGCGATAACGATCTGGGGCGCGATCTGGCCATCAAGGTGCTGCTGGATTCGCACAAGCGCACGCCGGAGGTGATCCAGCGGTTTATCGAGGAAGCCCAGATCGGCGGGCAGCTTCAGCATCCGGGGATTGCCCCAATCTATGAACTGGGTCAGTTTGCCGACCACCGCCCGTTCTTCAGCATGAAACTGGTCAAGGGCAAAACGCTGTCGGCACTGCTGGCTAAACGGGTAACGCCAGCCGAAGACCGGGGAAAGCTGCTGGGAATCTTCGAGCAGATCTGCCAGACCATGGCCTACGCTCATAGCCGCAACGTAATCCACCGCGACCTGAAGCCAGCCAACATCATGGTCGGTGCGTTTGGTGAAGTGCAGGTCATGGACTGGGGCTTGGCAAAGGTGCTGTCCCAAGGCGGCGCGACCGACGAGAAACCGCCACGCGAAAAGCAGCAGCCACAAAGTGTTATCCAAACGCGACGCAGTGCGGGCAGCGATTCGTCATCGGGTTCCTTTGGCTCGGCCGGTTCGGAAACGCAGATGGGCCGCGTGATGGGCACGCCCGCTTACATGCCTCCCGAGCAGGCGCTGGGTGAAGTCGACCAACTCGACCAGCGGTCTGATGTGTTCGGCTTGGGTGCGATACTGGCCGAAATTCTGACCGGCCAGCCGCCGTATGTTGGGGACGACGGGACGCAGATCTATCGCCTCGCTTCGCGGGGAAAACTCGACGACTGTTTCGCTCGGCTGGACGCCTGCGAAGCGGACGGCCAGCTCATCGAACTGACGAAACAATGTTTGGCCGCCGAGCCGGAACAGCGCCCCGCCGATGGGGGCGTGTTGGCCGGCCGCGTCACCGGCTATTTGGAATCGGTGGAATCCAAACTTCGGGAAGCCGAGATGGAGCGCGCGGCACAAGCTGCCCGCGCCAAGGAAGAACGCAAGCGACAGCGGGTCACACTAGCGCTGGCGGCGGCGATCCTGCTGCTGCTGTGTTTGGGCGGCGGCGGCTGGGTCTGGACGCAGCAACAGGCGGCCGAGCGTCGCGCGGTCGCCACGGCCAAAGTCAACGGCGTACTCAACGAGGCGCGCCTGCATCAGCGTTTGGCCGACGCCACGAATGCGGACGACGAGGCGGGCTTGAATTTACAGGTTCAAGAACTGGAATCGGCGCTGGCAAGTGCTCGGGATGCCGTTGAACTGTCCGATCAAGAAGACGTCGGATCGTCGCTACGGCAGACCGCGGAACACCTGGCAGCCGACCTGAAGCAACGGACGGAAACCGTCCAGCAACGCGCCGCCCAAGCCGCCGCCGACCGCGCCTTTCAGGAAGACTTGGATTTGATCCGTCTGAGCCAGGCCGGTGTGGACAGTGACGTGCTAAAAGACCTACACGAATCGGAGGAAAGCGGCGACGGCGGACTTCAGCATCACGACGCCGGGGCTTTCGACTTGGCGGCTGCCGCCAGCTTGTACAAGCGGGCGTTTAACAAAGCGGGACTCGATGTGCTGACATTGGACCCGTCGGCGGCGCGGATCAAGTCGCCCGCGATGCGGGAAAGCCTAATCGCCGCGCTCGACATTTGGGCGCGCGGGTTGCCCGATTCGGCTACGAATTCCCCAACCACCAGGCCAGCTACACCAAGAATTTCGCGGGCCAAGCTGCTGGCCCTCGCCAATGCCGTGGACTCGAATGAATGGCGGAAGCAACTTCGCGCCGCGCTGGCCGCGAGTGACATGAAACAGCTCAACGAACTGGCCGCTAACGACGAGGTTCGCAAGCAGTCCCCCACGCTCATTGCCTGGTTGGGGGCTGCCCTGCGAGAAGCGAATCAGACTCAAATCTCGGTTGACGTCTTGCGGTCGGCTCAGAAACGATACCCGGGCAACTTTTGGCTGAATTTTGAATTGGGGCAGAGTCTTCGTAAAACGGACGATCAAGTCGAGGGCCTTGGCTTCACCCGCGCGGCACTGGCCAGCCACCCGCGCAGCGTGGGGGCGTGGCTGCAACTGGCCGCCGCATTACGAGACCTGGCGCGATACGACGAGTCCATCGGCGCTTGCCGAAGAGCCATCGAGCTCGATCCGCTAAACGCCGTGGCCCACCGCAACCTCGGCAGCGTGTTAAGAAACCAAGGCAAGCTGGACGAGGCCATCGACGAATATCGAATCGCGATTGAAATCGATCCGAATTACGCCACCGCCCATCACAGCATCGGCATGACGCTTGAACTACAGGACAAGCTGCCCGAGGCCGTCGACGAATATCGCCGGGCCGTCGAACTCGATCCTCACAGCGCTACGATCCTCCGCCACCTGGGAGACGCCTTGAGAGAGCAAGGAAAGGACGACGAGGCCATCGTCGCCTTTCGCCAAGCAATCGACCTCGAACCGAAATTCGCCAATGCCCATATCGCAGGCTGGGCAGCCTGCTGAGGGATCAGGGCAAGCTAGACGAAGCCATCGCGGAATATCGAATCGCCATCAAGATCAATCCGGACTACGCCAACGCCTACAACAGCCTTGGTATTGCCCTTTCACTGCAGGGAAAGGAAGACGAGGCTATCGCCGCCTTTCGGCGGACTGTTAAGCTCAATCCGAGATCGGGTGCCGCCTATGGAAATCTGGGCGGCTCATTACGAAACCAGGGTAAGTTGGACGAAGCCGTCGCCGCCTGGCGGAAGGTCATCGACCTCAATCCGAAATCCGCCAAGGTTCACGACGAATTGGCTTGGAAGCTGGCCGCAACTGCTGACAAAGACGGCCGGTTCCCACATGCCGAGCAGGCCGTGCAGTGGGCGCGCCGAGCCTGTGAACTTGCTCCCGGCAAAGGCACCCATTGGAATTCACTAGGCGTCGCCTACTATCGAACAAAAGAATGGCGCGACGCCGTGGAATCACTACAGAAGTCCATCAAGCTAGGCGACGATGTGCCGCACAATTGGCTGTTTCTCGCGATGTCGCACTGGCAACTGGACGATCACGATCAGGCCCGCAAGTGGTACGACAAAGCCCTTGCTTGGCGCAAGAAGAACAACCCTGGCAAACAAGTTCAAGGGTTCTTTGCCGAAGCGGAAAAACTGCTGGGCGAGGCCATCAAGGATCCGAAGAAGAATACTGACCGCCCCAATGGCAACTAGGTAAACTCGCCCTCGTTTCGCAAACCGACGCTTTCGAGAGTGGTAGTTCAGAAAGGAAACCACCCATGCTTTTGCATCGCTGGAGATTGCTCTTTCTACTCCTGCTCGGCATTGCGGCTTCAGCAGTGGCGGATGACAAGCTCGACGACTCATCTTCGACAACCCCCACAGGGAGCTTGGTAATCTGCGGCGGTGGATCGCTGCCTGAAAGCGTGGTCACCCGCTTCGTGGAACTGGCGGGCGGCGCGGAGGGAAGCCTGGTTGTGATCCCCACCGCCAGCGGCAAGGTCCGAGCATCCGATTACGATGCAACAGTCCGGCGGTGGACCGAGCGCGGGATGGGGGCCGTTTCAGTACTTCATGCCGGCGATCGAACCGAGGCGGACTCGTCCAAGTTTGTACAGCCGCTCACGACAGCCACGGCGGTTTGGTTCGGCGGCGGACAACAGTCGCGGCTGGCCGAAATCTACCTGGAAACGGCTGCCGAACGGGAGATCGTTGAGCTGCTGGGGCGTGGCGGCGTGATTGGAGGAACCTCGGCGGGAGCCGCGATCCAATCCCGCGTGATGATTCAATCGGGCAATCCGGTTCCCACGATCACGACCGGCCTGGACTTGCTGCCTCGGGCGATTATTGACCAGCACTTCTTGCATCGCAATCGATTCAACCGACTGCTAACGGCGGTTCGCAAGCACCCGGACCGGGTGGGCGTGGGAATTGACGAGGGGACGGCGGTGATCTTCCAGCGCGGTGTGTGTCGAGTTCTGGGAGAGTCGTATGTAACCGTCGTCGGCACCACCGACGGTGCACCGCCGATTTCCGTGCAGACCTTTCGGGCTGGACAATCCTTTCGCTTGGACTCCGGCAAGAAATGAAACGTCGTTGAGTAGCCGTTTGCCTTTTGAGTGGCGGCTCCATAGTCTTAGGCAGAGAACAACGTCTTTCTTCGCGCTAATCCTCGGACTCCCGTGAATACGCATCGGTCCACAAATTCTGAAGCGGACTCCCAATCCGCGGAGGTCGAAGCGTTGTGTGATCGAGGGAAGGCGGTCTTCCATCATGATTTGGCAACCGCCTTGTACTTCTATCATTCCGCTATGGAACTCGATCCGGGGTCGGCGCGCGCAGTGGCTGGTCGTGGCGCGGTTTATCACGCCATGGGAAATCTGGAGCAGGCCATGGCGGACGCGGACCGGGCTATCCATCTCGATCCAAAGTTCACGAAGGCGCGGATGAATCGCGCCGTTTTGCTCGGCCTGGCAAAGCGATTCGATGAAGCAATTCAAGAATACGAGAACGCCATTCGGCTCGATCCGGCATTCATCACCGCCTACACCGGTTATGGAAGCCTCTTACAGAACTTGGGTCGCAATAAGGAAGCTAACGCGGCGCTGGAGAAAGCCGTGTCGTTGGTACCTGCCGATCCGGACGAATCGCATGCGCGTGCATACGCCTTTCGCTGTCTGGGAAGACTCGACGAGGCAATTAGCGACTATACCGAAGCTTTGAAGGGTTGCCCCAGCAATGCGGCACTGTTCCGTGGCCGGGGTCAGTTGCTGGAACAAGTCGGCCAATTGGATGCAGCCGTCGACGACTTCACAACAGCGATTCGTCTTGGAGATCAAGACGCCCGGGTGTCGCGGGCGAGGGCGCTGCACAAATTGGGAGAATTCGAGGACGCGATCGACGACTACACAACTGCTTTGAGAAGTTGCCCGGGAAACGCAACAACCCACTTAAATCGTTCTCTGTCATGGTCGGAGCTTGGCGACCTAGAGGCGGCCTTGCGCGACGTTGATGAGGCGATTCGTCTGGGCGATGAATCCTCGCAAGTCTTTTATCAGCGGGCAGCCACATTGCACAACCTCGGCAGGTACAAGGAAGCGATCAACGATTACACCAAGGCGCTGAAGGATGACCAAGAAAACTCTTACCTTCACTTCCATCGTGCAATGGCTTGGGCGGAAGTTGGTGCTTTCGAAGCAACCGTGGGCGATCTCAATACGGCCATTCGACTCGGAAAACGCGACCTGCCGACGCTGCAACTGCGGGGCTTCGCGCTGCATCACCTGAAAAGGTACGAAGAGGCGATTGACGACTACACGGAAGCGCTCAAGGACCCTCAAGCTGATGTCGTTCTGTACCTAAATCGAGCTGCGTGCTTGTTCTACCTTGACGACGAAGAAGAGGCAGTCGCGGACTTGAATCTGGTCATCGAGGCGGACCCGAGCCACAGCGCGGCCTACCACCTGCGTGCCCAAGCACGGGTCAAGCTCGGTGAATTTGACCAGGCGTTGCTCGATTTTGAGAAAGCAATCGCCCTCGATCCTCGGAATTCCAAGGCACTGGCCGACCGCGGCGAAGTCCGGTTGGAATTGGAAGATTGGGACAAGGCGATCGCGGATTGCACGGAGGCACTCTGGTTGGATGCCAAATGTGCGGCCGCGTACAAGCATCGCTGTTTTGCCCACCAGCAATTGGGGGCAACGGAGCAAGCACAGGCGGATTTTGATAGTCACTTGAAACTTAAAGATGGTTCTGGGGGAAGTTGTGACATGACCGGCCAAAAAACTCTAATCGCCCCAATTCTGCAACGCCATTTCGATCCCATCGCAGTGGAAGAGATCACGATCACGGAGCGTGAGTTTCCGTTCCGAGTCCGCGCCGATCTGCAGCTTGCCATCGAGGATCTGTTCGACGAGCAAACGCAGGTAGAGCACTTCTGCGGCGTACGCAGCAAACGCAACCCGCTGCAGGCCGCGAAGCTTTCGGAGTTGCTGGTTCCCGACCGGCATGACCCGGCAATCGCCGTCCCACCACAATACGAAGAGATTGACGTTGGCGAAGAAACAGCGGTTCAATGCCTCAAGCAAGGACTTTTGTGTAGCGACAATTAGTTTTCCCGGTCAGCGACAATTAGAAGCCCTGGGTTGACGGGGAAGTGCTAGCTTTGTTTGCGGGGCGATTCTTCACCCAGCGACAATTAGAATTCCGGCCCAACGATGTTTCCTTCAACATCGC
>JAJDEH010000053.1 GCA_029259935.1 Planctomycetota bacterium | reverse complement strand
GGGCCGGCGTTTTTTGCCCTGGCCGTGGCGATCGCGGTTTTTACTTCCAAACTGTGGCAAGCTCCTCCCTCGCTTTCGGCCCAGGTGACTCCAAGCCGTGGCGGCGCGATCAAACGGTTGGCGTGCATGACAGCGCTGCTGGCTTATTTGCAATTGGTGATTGGTGCGCATTTGCGCCACCTGCCGGTCAACGCCTCGCCCGGCTCCTTTCGGGCGCTGGTCTTCTTTCATTTGATCCTGGCCGCGGCCGTCACCGCCCAGATTCTGTTTCTTACGATGTCGATCTTCCTGCTGAAGAGCGCCCCCAGCGTCTTGCTGATTCCGGCAATCTGTCTGTGCGGCTTGGTGATCCTGCAATTGCTGCTGGGCACCGCCACATGGGTCACCAAGTACTCCTGGCCGGCTGGTCTTCCCGAGCCCGCATTTCTTGTCGGTTATACGATCGAATCCAAGGGTTGGTGGCAATCGCACATTGTCACGGCTCACGTAGCGACGGGATCGGTGATTGTAGTGACACTCGTTCAATTGACACTGCGTTTGCTGCGGCTGCTCAAGCCGGGGGCGGTCGGTGAGCATGCGGCGTTGGCCGTGAACGGAGCCGTCGCGTGAGTACCTCGTCCATTTCAATTATCCGCCAGCAACGCACACGGGCCTTGGCTCGCATCGCGGACTACATCGAGCTAACCAAGCCCAGGATCGGCTTGCTGGTATTGGTGACGGTGGCCGTTTCGAGTTACGTCGCCCAGTGGGGTGACCTGAAGCTGTGGCCCACGGTGCACACCTTGCTGGGTACGTTCTTGGTGGCCGCCAGTGCCAGCGCCTTGAATCAATGGATCGAACGCCGTCGTGATGCCAACATGCAGCGGACCGAGAATCGACCGTTACCGGCGGGCCGTCTTGGCTCGGCGGAAGTGCTAACCTTCGCCGCCGTGACGATTGTCGCCGGCACGGCGCACTTGGCGTTTGCCGTGAATTTGACAACCGCCTTGTTAGGCCTGCTGACTTGGTTGTTGTATGTCTGGATCTACACTCCACTGAAGGTTCATACGGCTTGGAATACGGCGGTGGGAGCGATCGCTGGCGCGTTGCCGGTGATGATGGGTTGGGCGGCGACCGGCGCGGCTTTTGACCTACGTGCTTTGGCTCTGTTCACCATCGTCTTTCTGTGGCAGTTCCCGCACTTTATGGCGATTGCGTGGATTTATCGTCGGCAGTACGCCCAAGCGGGAATGAAGATGTTACCTGTCGTCGATCCCTCGGGAAAACGCGCCGGTGTACAGGCGGTGCTGGCGGCGGTCGGCTTGGTGCCGGTCAGTTTGATTCCCGGTTTGCTGGCTCCTGGAACGTCGATTTACCTGTGGATCGCCATGCTGTTGGGAATCGGGCAGTGCCTTTGCGCGGTGCGATTTTTCCGCCGGCTGGACGATGATTCCGCCCGCCTCCTGTTGCGGGCATCCTTGATTTATTTGCCTGTTCTATTGGGATTCCTGATGTTGGTTCCCTGCATTTAGAGAGATCGGTGAGAAGACGAAGTCATGGCGGAAAGTGCAACCCACGCAAGTTCGGATGACCATCACGGCCATATTCAACTGCAATATCAGCCGGCGCTGCCCATTCCCAACGGCAAGGCATGCCTGTGGCTGTTTCTGTCCACGGAGATCATGTTCTTCGCCGGGCTGATCGGCACCTATATCGTGATTCGCTTCGGCGCTCCTGACGGTACCTGGCCGGGACCGAAGGATGTCCATGTCGAGGAAATTATCGGTGCTTTGAACACGTTCGTGCTGATCTGCTCCAGTGTGACGATCGTGCTGGCTTTGGAAAGTTCCAAGATGAACGATCCGTACAAAGCCCGGATTTGGCTGTTTTTGACCTTGATCTTGGGCAGCGTGTTCTTGGGCGTCAAGATGTACGAATACAATTCCAAGTTCTCGCACGGCATTCATCCGGCCCAGCCGCACAGTAAGATCTACGATAAGGTCGATGTCTATTATGTGGCGGCGGTGCGCGCCGAGTTGAATCGGCAGCGTTCGGAACTTGAAAAGACGAAAGCCGACAACGACGGCAAACTGTCGGATCACGATCAGCACCGTTTGGATCACTGCAACAACCTGCTGGCCAACGCGGTGCAATGGACGAATTTGCAGGCGACCGATATCAGCAAAGGCTATGGCGAGCGGCAGACTTCCATGGATGCCTTGGCATTTCAAATCTACCCTTCCGGCATGACAGGCGATGAAGATCGTATCAAGCGTGTGCAGAGCTACATCGCCGGAGAGCGGCATGACTTGCCTGGCCGGCAGCGGGAACTGGATCTGGCCGTCGCGGCGGCGGAATCCAAACAGGCGGAATTGACCCAGCAATTGCAGAAACTTCAAAACGACGGGGGTGCCAGCGGCGAAGGTTCGGACGCCGGACCAACCGCCGAAGAGATTCAAGCCGAACTAAGAGCCACAACCGTCACGCTCACGGCCAAAACGAAAGAGCGGGATTTGGTCAAGGGCCGACTGGCTTTTCTCAATGAACTTCATGAAATGGAGGCGCACGCGGGCGAACACGGTGTGGGCCAACACGGCGAGGACGACGACGCAGATCATGACGGCACCGAGCATAGAGAAGGCGAGCACGAATCAGAACACGGCGATGGCGAACACGGCAAAGGCGGCGGCCACGGTCCTTCCGGGCTCAACGACGCTTGGCATTTCCACTATGGCAATACATTGCCGATGATGATTCCCAGCGGGAACATGTGGGCCAGCACTTACTTTTTGCTAACCGGGCTTCACGCGATCCACGTGTTGGTGGGCCTGATTGCCTTTGCCCTGGTGTTGCCGATCAGGCTGGATGCGAGCAAGCCGCACTTGTTGGAGAACATTGGCCTGTACTGGCACTTTGTCGATCTCGTCTGGATCTTCTTGTTTCCACTTTTGTATCTGTTTTGACGGCCGGCGTTCAGACCGGCGGAGTTTTTCATGGCTGACGAATCGAAGCAACTAGCGCAGCACGAACACGGCGAAAATGGCGGCCATGATCATGATGATCATGGCGGGTCCGGGAAGTACTACGTGGTGTTCGGCATGCTGTGCCTGCTAACTCTCGGCTCGTACTGTATCGCCCAATTCTTGATGGGAACGCCCACCATTGCTTGGGCGGGCATGATGGCGGTCTCGTGCGGCAAGGCGATGCTGGTCATGCTGTTCTTCATGCATTTGAAATATGAAGCCAACTGGAAGTACGTGCTGACGATCCCAGCGGGCATGATGAGCGTGTTTTTGCTGCTGATGTTGATTCCCGATGTCGGTCAACGAACGTTGAAGTACAGTGAGTCACGCTGGCTTCACGCTTCGGTCCCCGTCGCTCCCGGTGAAGTGCACGCCGACGGCGAGGGTCATGGCGATGAAACGCATGGCGGTAGCGATGCTGATTCCGGCCACGATCCAGCAGAAGCGGACAGCCCCAAAGACGGCGAGTAGGCCGAGTGAGATATTCTCATGGTTGCTGATGCAGCCATTCAGGTGGGACAACTGTCACACGCGTATGGCAAGCGGCATGCTCTGCGCGGTCTTGATTTGGAAGTTCGACGGGGAGAGATTTTTGCTCTGCTGGGACCCAACGGCAGCGGCAAGACGACTCTCTTCCGCGTCCTGTCCACGCTGATTCCGATTCAAGACGGCGACGCGCGGGTATTGGGTTTGGAGTTGCCCGGGCAAGTCAACCAGATTCGCGCCCGGATGGGGGTCGTGTTTCAAGCGGCCAGTTTGGATAAAAAGCTGACCGTGGTCGAAAATATCCGGCATCAAGCGGCGCTATATGGCCTGGCCGGTTCCGAATGCCGGCGACGGGAAACGCAGTTGCTTGCTCAATTGGGTTTGACCGACCGCGCGCGCGAATTGACCGAGACACTGTCGGGCGGCTTGCGACGACGGGTCGAATTGGCCAAGGGACTGATTCACCGGCCCGAACTGCTCATCATGGATGAACCAAGTACGGGGCTGGATCCCGGCGCACGGATTGATTTGTGGCATTATTTGACGCAGTTGCGCGACGAGTTTTCCGTTACGGTGTTGCTGACCACGCATTTGCTGGAGGAGGCCGACCGGGCCGACCGGATTGCCATCTTGAACGAAGGGCAATTGGTTGCCTGCGATACGCCTGAAAATCTGCGGGCGACGGTGGGGGGCGATTCCATCACGATGGAGACCGATCAGCCCGAATCATTAGCGGAGTCGATCCAGCAGACGTTCGCGATTGTCGCCACGGTCGTGGACGGTTCGGTGCGGCTTGAGCAAACGTCCGGCCATCAGTGGATTGCCAAGCTGGTCGAGGCATTCGGAGAACGGATTCATTCGATCCGCCTGGGAAAGCCAACGCTGGAAGACGTGTTTATCGATAAGACGGGGCACCGCTTTTGGCGGGCCGAGGAGTCTGCCAGTGCATGAAGCAGCCCTTTCCAAGACGGCGCAGGGCCAAACGCCTTCGCTGGCGGCCGGTTCACGGGCTTGGCTGGCGGTGCGAACGCTTTGCTGGCGTGAGATCCTACGTTTTTTCCGGCAACGCAACCGGGTCATTGGAGCCGTCGGCCAACCGGTGCTTTTTTGGATCTTGTTCAGCGTGGGCCTGCAGCGTTCGTTTAGCTTGTCGGCGGCCGGCCAGTCGGGCCAGAGTTTTGGCGAGTACTACTTTCCAGGCACGCTGGCGTTGATCCTGCTGTTCACGGCCATTTTTGCCACGATCTCGATTATTGAAGACCGGCGGGAAGGTTTTTTGCAGTCGGTGCTGGTCGCGCCGGTGCCGCGCTGGTCGATGGTGCTGGGAAAAGTACTCGGGGGCACGCTGATCGCCATGATGCAGGGGTTGCTATTCCTGGTTTTGGCGCTAACTATAAAAGTAGAGGCGGGATGGCTTCAATTGGCGGCGCTAGTGCTGTTGATGTTCGTCGTTTCCCTCGCGCTCACGTCGTTGGGATTCGTGATCGCTTGGCGGATGGATTCCACGCAAGGTTTTCACGCGATCATGAGTGTGCTGCTGATGCCGATGTGGCTGCTGTCGGGCGCGTTTTTTCCGATTCCCGCCGCCGGCGAGTCGCAGTGGCCGGCCATGACCTTGCACTGGACGATGCGGATCAATCCCATGACGTACTGTGTTGGTGGAATGCGAGGCTTGTTGTTTGGCGAACTGCCGGATCAAGCCTTTTACACGCCGTCGCTGGTAACCTGTTGGACAGTGACAATCGTATTTGCAATAGTAATGTTTGTCGCTGCCTGGCGCGTGTCGGCACGGCGAATCACGGGAGATTTGTTATGAAAAGGACGATGGTTGGCGCGGTGGCGGTTGTGCTAGTTGCCTTCGGAGTGTTGGCAATGGTGACGGCCTATGCGTTGAATAACCGAGACAAGCCAAGGGTCGGTAGTGGCGGTTCGTCGAGCAACGGCGAGACGTTTGTTGGGAAGAACGACTGGCGCGATGTCGAGTGGATCGAGGAATTTACGCTCACCGAACGTAGTGGCCAGGATTTTCATTCGAAGGACTTAGATGGCGAAGTCTGGGTCGCCAGTTTCTTTTTCTCGTCTTGTCCGGCTTCGTGCAAACAGCAGAACGATCATGTCTACAGGCTGCACAAGAAGTGGGGGCCGCGCGGCGTGAAATTTGTCAGCATCACCTGTGATCCGGAAACGGATACGCCCGAGGTGTTGCGCAACTATGCGCACCGATTTGAGGCCGACGACCAAGATTGGCTGTTCCTCACCGGTGAATTGCCGGATGTCCGCCGCATTGGCGGCGAGGTGTTTGGCGTTCACGTCCAAAAGGGAGTGCATATGGACCGGTTCACGGCGGTCGACCGCTGGGGGAAAGTTCGCGGGCATTTCGACTGGCATCAGCCCGATAAGTTGGTGGAACTGGAGGCCTCGCTGGAAAAACTGCTGGCGGAAAAAGAGCCGCCCGCTGAGGAACCACCAAAGCAGCCGCTGGTTGAAGATGATCTCCACGAATCGGGCGATGACGAACCGGGCGATGACGAACCGGGCGATTCTGATGCGGCTAGTGCCGATGACAAGCCAGACGCGGCCAATCCAAAATCGGATTCGTCCCCTGCCGATCTCAAACAACCATCCAAATCCAACCAGTAGCCCGGGCCAGCCTATCCCGGAAACAGCACATGGAAACCGCCAAACAGATCTTTCCGCACATCAACGCGTCGCTCAACGCGCTAGCCACGGTGTTGCTGATCACGGGTTTGGTGTTGATTAAGAGCGGCCGCCCGCAGGCTCACAAGTGGACCATGCTGTCGTGTTTCGGAGTTTCGGTCGTGTTCCTAGGGTGCTATCTGTACTATCACATTGTGGTGAACCAAGGCGCGAGTACTCCCTTTCCCAACTATCCGCCGGCTGGAGTGCGAGTGTTTTACCTGGGAATGCTCTTAACGCATATCGTATTGGCGGCAACCGTGCCGTTTCTGGCATTAATCACGATCTATTTCGGTTTGCGTGACCGACGGGCCGCCCACCGGCGGATTGCCCGCTGGACGTTTCCGATTTGGCTCTACGTGTCGGTGACCGGCGTGCTGGTGTATTGGATGCTGTACCATCTGTATCCGCCTGAAGCGGCCATTGGTACAATGACGTCAGGCGGAGTTCCCTAGTGTTGAAGTACAGGCTTTAACCGTCCTTCTCGCACGGGAAGCCTAAGACGAAACGACTCACATCTGTCACACTGAACATGAACAACTTTCGCGTCAACAACTTTCGCGCCAACAACTACAAGGTCCTCGTTCTGGGACTCGTGGTGTTGTTATTGCTTGCGAACATCGCCCTGGCTTGCCCGACGTGTAAGGACGGGATGGAGAACGACAAGGACCAGGCCAACATGGTGCAGGGCTTCTTTTGGAGCATCGTGTTCATGATGTCGATGCCGTTCTTGATCCTCCTTGGATTGGGTGGGTATTTTTTCTATTTAGTGTCCAAGACAAAAGCAAAGAATTCGGACGTTGACGGTGGGGCCAAGGGAATTGCCTTGCCGGTAGTGCCGGCTGGTGTACTGGCCTCGGTAACGCAAACCGGCACGATGACCGCCAGCCCCGCTGAGCGCGTCTTGTCATGAAGTCGCTGGGCCGATCGCTGCAGTTTTTCGCTCTCGCGCTGCTGCCTTTGGCGATGGTCGCGGAAATGAGCGGTGCGTTGGGGCGCAAATTCGGTGTCAGCGACATGCTGGTCATGTTGGTGTTTGGATTGGCCATCTTTGGCATCGGCCGCATCGTCGAAGGCTACGCCAACCGGTGAACCGAGTATCGCTCCGGTCGTGGCTTTCTTTCTACAATATCGCCCGGCGCGTATACTAAGAGGGGGGCTCCTTGAGGAAACGTATGCGACGAGCGACTTATTGCCTGATCTGCCTGGCCGTTGGCGCGACCTGCTCGTTTTTGAGACCGGCGCAGGCTCAGTTTTCGGCCAAGCCGGCACTGTCGATGGCCGTGAGCATCGAGACGTCCGAGCGGTCGTCCTTCGTTCAGGCCGACGAGTTGCTGTCGGACGGACAATGGGAGGAAGCTGTCGAAAAGCTTCAACAGTTGATCGTCGACGAAGGTGATCGATTAGCGATTCAAACGGAAGACGACGCGGGCGCCTTCATTCGCTATCTGCCGGTGCGTGACACGGCTTTTCTGAAACTGGCCGCGACGCACTTTTCGCAACCGGAAGTCCTGGCCCTCTATCGGCGGCGTGTCGATCCGCTTGCCAAACGTTGGTTTCAGCAAGCGGTCGAGCAGCGAAAACTTGCCCTGTTGGAACAGCTTGTCGATCAGTTGTTTGTCAGCAGCTATGGAGATGACGCCCTGTTGCGGTTGGGCGAAGCGGCCTTGGAACGCGCGGAATACGCACGGGCCCGTGATTGCTGGCAGCGGATTAGCCCGTTGCTGTGCGCTCCAAGCGATCCATCCCGCGGGTATCAAACCCAGTCTTGGTGGCGCGCCTTGCAGCGCGCCGACTTACATCAGCAATGGGCGGAACTGGAACCGCTAATGACCCAGCCCCGCGCGGCGACGCGCTGGTTGGCTTACCCGGACACGGATGTCGATTTGGCCGAGGTCCGGGCTCGGCTGGTACTGGTTTCGATCCTAGAGGGTTCGCCAGTTCGGGCTCGGTTTGAACTCGAGTTGTTGCGGCGGCTGCATCCGGGCGCCGAAGGACGCATCGCCGGGCGGACTGGAGTGTATGCGGATTTGTTAGCGGCTTTATTGAAAGAGAGCGAAAGCTGGCCGAAGCGGCCGGCACCGGCGGATTGGACGACGTTTGCCGGTTCGCCGAATCGAAACCAACACGCAGCCCGCGGCATGGACATCCGCCCGCGACCGATTTGGCAGCTGGAGCTGCAGCCCGTTTCGTTGCAGCATGAGGTCATTGGTATGGACCGCCCGCGCATCGCCGAAGGCCAGGACGGGGCGCTCAGCTATCACCCACTCGTGTTGGGTGAATTGTTATTGTGGAATTCTTCCGATGCCGTGTTCGTTCACCGGCTTCACGATAGTGAATCGTTTTGGGGCGTCGGAGCCGACGCGGACCGCAAGGGGACGGCTGCTTGGGAACTCTATCCGGGAAATCGATTGAATTCCGGACCCAGCGGCGAGATGCAATTTTCACCAAGACGAGGGCATGTCGGGTCGCCCAGGTTTACGATGTCGGCTCATGGCCAAAAGCTGTTCGCCCGCCTTGGCGATCCGGTGACGGGATCGCGGGACGATGACGAAGATCGAGCGAAAACGAAGCGCGGCTTTCTGATCGGGCTCGACTTGGAGAAGCAAGCCAGCGTCCTGTCTGGCTTTCCGCTGTACCCCGGACGCGACGTGCGGTGGGAGTTTGAAGGCGCGCCGATCAGCGATGGCTCTAAACTCTATGTCGCCATGCGAAATTCATCGCAACAAAACGCCTCGACGGAACTGCATGTCGCTTGCTTTTCGTTGCCCACGGTTCCCGAAGCGGACGATCAATACCGCCGGCCTTTGTGGCGCGTGAAGATTTGCAGCGCGCAAACGGCCGCCGGAGTCGATTGGGACGAAATCACCAGCAACCTCTTGTCGTTGCATGACGGAACCTTGTTCTGCAACACGAACATGGGAGCCGTCGCGGCGGTCTCGGCGGACGACGGGCGAATCAAGTGGGTCCTGCGTTACCCCCGTTCGCCGCTGTGGCCGAGTGACCCGGACCAAAGCGATCTGCACTATTTCCGCGATTTGAATCCTTGCCTCTGCCATCAGGATTTGGTCGTGGTCGCGCCGGCCGATTGCGATCGAATTCTCGCCGTCGACGGCGGCACGGGGCAGTTGATTTGGGAAACGCTCAACGTCGATGCCGTCCACTTGCTGGGTGCCGCGCATGGAAAGCTGATTGCCAGCGGGATTTCGTTGTACTGGTTCGATTTAAATACGGGACGTGTTGCCGCCCAGTTTCCTTCGCCGGGCACGAGCCCCGCCAATGGGCTCGCACGCCGGCAGCCCTCCGGTTATGGTCGAGGGATACTCGGCGGTGGCCAGGTCTATTGGCCGACGCGGGGAAAAATTTTTGTGTTCGAGCAACAATTGGCGTCGCGAGTGCTGTCCAATGGCAGCGAGTCTCTGGTTCCGGAGATGCGCCGGCAGCCGATCGAGTTGCGGGCCCAGGGAGGCTCTGGTGGAAATTTGACGATCGCCGGCAATTCGCTAATCATCACTTCAGCCAACCGGCTCGCCGTCTACGAGGAATAACAAGAGTATGCTGGAAAACGACGACCTGCAATCCGTGGAAAAACTGAACGAGGCGTATCAGCAAATCTCGCGCGAACTCGCGAAAGTCATCGTGGGACAGCAGCAAGTGATTGACGAGTTGCTGATCGCTCTGTTTTCGCGAGGGCATTGCCTGCTGGTCGGCGTCCCCGGTTTGGCCAAAACCTTGATGATTCGCTGCGTGGCCGAAGCGATGTCGCTGGAATTCAATCGCATACAGTTCACGCCCGATCTGATGCCGTCGGACATCACGGGCACGGAAGTGATTCAAGAAGACAAATCAACGGGCGAGCGCGAGTTCCGTTTTTTGAAAGGGCCGATTTTCGCCAACATTATTTTGGCCGACGAAATCAATCGGACGCCTCCCAAAACGCAAGCGGCGTTGTTGGAAGCGATGCAGGAACAACAGGTCACCGCCGGCGGCCAACGCCATGTGTTGCCACAACCGTTTTTTGTTTTGGCGACGCAAAATCCGATCGAACAGGAAGGCACGTACCCGCTGCCCGAAGCGCAGCTCGACCGCTTCATGTTTAACGTCATGGTCGACTATCCCACCGAGGATGAGGAACTGGAAATCGTCAAACGGACGACCAGCGACATCGAAGTGAAGATTACACCGACACTGGACGCCGCTCAGATTGCTACTTTGACGGCTATCGTGCGCAAGGTTCCGATTGCCGATCATATTGCCCGATACGCCTTGCAACTTGCTCGCATGACGCGGTCTCGAAATGAGGCCGTGCCCGATTTCATCAAAGAGTTTGTCTTGTGGGGCGCGGGCCCGCGGGCCAGCCAGTATCTTGTGTTAGGGGCCAAGTCGCGGGCCATCTTGAACGGCCGCAACTATGTCAGCACCGAGGACATCCAGGCGGTCGCCTTGCCGGTGCTGCGCCATCGTATTAAGACGAACTTCAACGCGGACGCCGAAGGCATCACGTCCGACGATATCATCAGACGACTCATCGAAACGATCGAAGTCGCTCCCGAGGGAAACGCCGCTAGTGGAAACCCAGAAGTATTTAGATCCGCGGACGCTGGCTAAGCTGCAAGGCTTGCAGCTTCGCGCGCGGCACATCGTCGAAGGTTACGTGTCGGGATTGCACCGCAGTCCCTATCACGGCTTTTCGATCGAGTTTGCCGAGCATCGTGAATACGTGCCGGGAGATGATCTGCGCTACGTCGACTGGAAGGTCTTCGGGCGGACCGATAAGTTCTATCTCAAGCAGTTCGAGGACGAGACGAATCTGATTTGTTATTTGGTACTCGATACTAGCGAAAGCATGCGGTATCGTGGGCCGAATTCGGCACTATCCAAATTCGAATATGCCCAGTGCATCGCCGCTTCGCTGGCTTGGCTCGTGCTGCAACAACAAGACTCGGTGTCGCTGGTCACGTTTGACGACGAGATTCGCTCGTTCATACGTCCCAGCAGTAATGCATCGCAATTGCAACAGATATTGCAAGTATTAGAGAATGCGGAAGCCGGTAAGAAAACGTCCACGGGGCCGATTTTTCACGAGCTTGCCGAGCGACTGACCAAGCGTGGCGTGGTGGTTATTCTGAGCGACCTGTTTGACGACGTCGATTCGATGATGGCCGGATTGAAACACTTTCGGCACCGCCGGCACGATTTGATCCTGTTTCATGTTCTCGATGGCGCGGAATTGGACTTCCCGTTTCAAAACCTGACAATGTTCAAGGGCCTGGAGCAAATGCCCGAGGTACTCGCCGATCCCGGCGCGCTGCGGCGGGCCTATCTGCACGAATTCAATACATTCCTGCGAGACGTGAAGACCGCCAGTCGCGGGTATCAGTTGGACTATCAGTTGATCCGCACCGACCAGTCCTTGGACGCGGCGTTGTCGAACTTTGTCGCGACGCGCGCGGCGAAATTGAAATAAGAGACAAATTGGAACTCGCTCGTAGCGACGACGCAACATGCACGACATCAGGTCTCTCTTGGCAGTATTTGGCCCCTTTACGAACGGGTTGATGTTGCTATGGGTACTCGCGGCGGCGATCCCGGTCATCATTCACTTGTGGAATCGGCGGCGTTACCAGGAAATGAACTGGGCCGCCATGGAGTTCCTGTTGGCCGCGATGCGAAAGAACTCGCGCCGCATCACGATCGAACAGTTGATCCTGCTGGCTCTGCGGGTCCTGATCTTGATCGCGCTAGCGGTTGCCTTGGCCGATCCGATCCTTCCCCGCTTGTCTTCCTTCGTTCCCGGTGTCGGCATGGGCGGGCAGACGCATTGGGTGCTGGTGATCGACGGGTCGTATTCCATGGACTACAAGCAAGCGGAAAAAAACCGTTTTCAGACTGCCCAAGACGTCGCCACGCAACTCGTGGATGAGAGCGTGCAAGGCGATGGATTCACACTGGTATTGATGTGCGATCCTCCGCAAGTGATCGTTCGCGAGCCCGGTTTTGCTCGTGAGGATGTGATGGAGGAGATCGCCAATTTGAAACTGAGGCACGGCGGTGGCAACTTGACGGCCACGCTGGCCGAAGTTGACAAGATCCTGGCCACGGCGTCGCAAAAACATCCGAGATTGGCGCAAAGCAACGTATGCTTCTTCACGGACTTGGGAAGAACCACTTGGGACGATGTGGAATCGGCCGAGAACCGGGCTCGCATCGGAGTGATTGCCGAACGAGCCACGCTGGCGATGTTTGATTTGGGAAGCGGAACCGCGCGAGAAAATCTGGCGGTCGCTGAACTCGGCGCGCCGGATTCGCTGGCGACGGTTGGCCGTCCGCTATCGTTTCGAGCGGAAATCAAGAACTTTGGCAGCCAGCAGGTAGCCACGCATCAAGTGGAATTCTACGTGGATGGCAGCCGCTTGGAAGATCAAATCGTGGACGTGCCCGCTAACGGCCAGACCGCCGTCTCGCTGTTGCATCGTTTCTCCGCGCCCGGCGAGCACTACGTTGAAGTCCGATTGGCGGGAGATTCGCTGGGCGTCGACAACCATCGTTGGATCAGTGTTCCCGTTCGCGAGAGTATTCCCGTACTCTGCATCGAAGGAAAGCGAGGCTCGGCGTACCACGCGGCTTTGGCGCTTGAGCCCACCAAGTCAGATCGCCCCCGCATTGCGACGACGGTCATGTCGGAGACTGCGATTCTAGAATCAGACCTCAACGACTACGACTGCGTGTTCCTGTGCAACGTGGGCCGATTCGGCCGGGATGAGGCGGTCGTTCTGGGCGAGTACTTGGAAGGAGGCGGGGGACTGGTGTTCTTCCTGGGCGATCAAGTCCAACCAGACAGTTACAATACCATGCTGACGGGAAGCGAAACGCTGCAGCGAGTTTTACCAGCGCGGCTGGGGCCGATCGCCGCAGAGGCTCAGTATCGATTCGACCCGCTGGATTACGAGCATCCAATCGTTGCTCCATTCCGTGGGCATCAGCAGTCCGGTTTATTGACGACACCGGTCTGGCGCTACTTTCAATTGACCCCTCATGATGAACTGACGGCGCAAGTCGCGCTGGCCTTCGAAGGGGGAGATCCCGCCATTGTCGAGGAGTCGATTCTGCGCGGCCGTTCGGTACTCTATGCGACGGCGGCATCGGGCGCCTCGGTCGACCGGCTGACGAATCCGCCCACGCCTTGGACGGCGATTCATACCTGGCCCAGCTTTCCTCCCTTGATCCAAGAAACGTTGGCGCTCGCCGTCAGTGGCCGGACCGCCGGCCGCAACGTGCGAGTTGGCGACGAACTGGAAGGCGTGATCTTGAACTCGATCGACGATAGATCGCTGACGATGATCAGACCCGATGGCCGTGAGGAACGTCTCAAGCTGAGGATCGACGGCGACGATAGCCGCTGGGATTATGCCGATGTTTGGCAGAGTGGCATTTACGAAACTCGGCCGCGGCCACCGGAACGAGGATCGCAAAAGTTCGCGGTGAATGTGGATACGCGAGAGAGCAGTTTGGAGAGATTTGACGCCGAACTACTGCCCAGCCAATTCAGCCAAGAGTTCGAGGTCAACGAGGTCGAAGTTCCCGACATGCCAAGTTCCGCGCGTTCGCAACTGTTTCAATATGTGTTGTGTGGCCTGCTGGTGCTGTTGCTTTGCGAGTCTTTGCTCGCCTGGCATTTTGGCCGGGCGAAGGTCTAAGGAACACTCCGCGACGACATGTTTCGCTCTCAGGCTTGCACTCTCTTTCTCACTTGAATCCCGCGCGATTGGTGCACTCTTCAGTTTGGCACGGTACGCTGTCCAGAGTCCAGGTCTAGGTTTGACAACCGTCTATTGAGGTGCTAAATAGGTATTACCAGTACCTGTTAATCCTGTTTTGCTTGGGAAGGACCCTTCCGATGCGACTCGCGATGCACACCGACTACGCGCTGCGGATTCTGATGTATCTGACGGCGCATGCGGAACGGGCGACGGTCGGCGACATAGCGGGTTTCTTTGGGATATCAAAAGACCACGTCGCCAAGGTGGCCCAGCGGTTGGTCAGGCTGGGCTTCGTCCGCGGCATTCGCGGTATCGGGGGCGGCTTGGAACTTGCGAAGGAGTCTGCGGCGATATCCGTCGGCGAAGTAGTGCGGAACATGGAAGGTAACACTCAGTTGCTGGAGTGCGTTGGGGCGGAAGTGACTGTTTGTGCTATTCAGCCGGGCTGTAAACTGCGCGGCGTGCTGGCCAAAGCGGAACAGATTCAAATGGAGTATCTCAATTCGGTATTTCTTAATGATGTGGTCAAACCGGGCCACGACCTTGTTTCCTTGACTCGATAATTGGTTTGGAGCAACTTATGAAGATCACCACGCGTTCGTTCACCATTTCGGCACTTGCTGTCATCGCCGCCTTGACCGCCTGTGGATTGCACGGCGTGGGCCATGCCGAGGACAAGGGGAAGAGCGATCCGGCCTTGGAGCGGACCCGCAAGCAAGTCCGTATGCTTGACGACATTTACAAGAACGGTGTGGTGCTGATCACCGAAAACTATGTCAACGAAAAGTCCGATCTTCCCGCCGGCACGGCTTTCAAGAAACTATTCGCGGCGGCCAAGAAAAATGGCTGGCACGAAGTTCGCTTGCTCGACGCCACGGGCGAACCGTACGACGACGTCAACTCGGCAAAAGACGCGTTTGAAAAAGCGGCCGTGAAGAAGCTGACCGAGGGCAAGGGCTACTACGAGCAAATCGTGAAGAAGGACGGCGAGCGTTACTTGCGGGCAGCCACGCCGATCCCGGTTGTCATGAAAAAGTGCGTCATGTGCCACGAGAACTACGCCGATGTGCCCAAAGGCAAGGCGATTGGGGCGCTGAGCTACACCATTCGCATTGAATAACCGCCAAGGAATAGTCCAAACTTAGCTTCGGTCCTTGGTTGCGTTCGCTCCGAGAAAGGGCGTTTCTTTCGCGGAGCGAAAGACGACACTCGCGCGGCCGTTCACTTAGGCGGGCCACCGCCTAGCTGGGCGGCCTCGTCGTGCCGGCCTAGCTTTTTCAACACGGTAGCCAAACGCCGGGCGATCTTTTGAGTTTTGGGGCTGTCGTCCCCTAAGGCGACCTTGAGTTGTTCGTGGACTTTTCGGAAGCAGGGTTCCGCGTCGGCGGGTTGCTCATTGGCCAACAGACTTTCGCCAAGGCCTTCCCTTATGGTCAGCGTCTTGGGGTGCTTTTTGTTCAGCTTCTCTTCGGCCAGTGGGAGGACCTTGCGATACAAGACGATGGCCTGTTCGAACTCGCCCTGCTTATGGAGTACGGTGGCGAGATTCGCGCGGGTGGTAATGGTACCCGGATGTTCCTCTCCCAACTTTTCTTCAAAGGCGTCCGCCATACTGGCGAACATCTCTTGCGCCTCGGCCAGCCGTCCTTCGCGCGCCAAGCTGTCGGCTAGATTAGCCTGGGACATCAGCGTGTCGGGATGGCCGCCCCCCAAGACGGTAGTCCTAGTCCGGATGATGAGATGGTGGAGAGCTTGGGCGTTGGCGTATTCTTCCAAATAGTCACGTGTATTGGCCAAAGCGCCCATCGACTTGAGCGTACTCGGATGATCCGAGCCCAGTTTTTTGCGTTTGATCATGAAGGTCCGTTCGCCAAGATCCTTCGCCTGGGTGTGTCTTCCCAAGGCATTGAGCGTGGCGGCCAGATTGGTCATCGTGATCAACGTTGACGGATCCTGGTCACCCAGTTGCTTTCGCTTTTCTTCGAGAGTGACACTAAACAGCTTTTCCGCTTCGAGGTACCGGCCTCGCGCGTGAAGGGACACCGCCAAGTTGCTCCGCACTTCGAGGATCAATTTCTGCTCGACACGACGATTGTCTTCTAGTTTGGCCAGTGATGTTTCCAACAGCTTTTGAGCATCCGCATAGTTGCCTAAGCCAAAGTGGCTGTTGCCCAGCGTGGCCATCGATTTCAACGTATCGAGGTGATCGTCGCCAAAGGCCTGCCTGCGCAAGGTGAGCGCCGTTTGGGCGTGCTTATGCGACAGGTCGTAGTCTCCCAACGCGTAGTAGGTTTTGGCCATGGCATCGCGAACCGCGGCCTCCTGTTCCGGATGGTCCTTGAAGCGCGTGCCAACCATCAACTCGGCGCGAAACAACATCTGTCCCACGGTGAGATCATGTCCAGGGCTCCGTTCAGCCTGCGACGACGTCAGCATGTCGAGCACCAGAAAATCCACGATAGCACCAGTCGCATCAGCCGACGTTTTCGCGGCTTCAGCCGCTGTCTCCGCATCGGCCTTGGCTTCGATGGCGAGTCCGTGCAGTCTTTTTTCTTCATTGAGCGACTGCGTGACCATGGCAAACGCAATCGAAGCCGTAAGTACGACGATCGCGGCGGCGGAAGCGGAGACCATCGAAATCGCCGGGTTGCGGCGGCACCATCGATAGGCCCGTTCGGCCAGTCCGACCCGGCGGGCTCGAATCGGTTCGTCGCGTTCAAATCGCCGTAGATCCTCGGCCAACTCTCCCGCATTGAGATAACGCCGGTCGGGATGAGGATCGATCGCTTTGTGAATGATCGTGGCCAGATCGCGCGGGGCACCCGGATTCACACGGCGCAGCGGCGGCACGGTTCCGTCGCGGGCAAGTTTCATCAGTTCGCTACGGCGGCTGGTTTCACGAGCCGGTTTCAAGGCGGCCAGTTCATACAGCGTCAGGCCCAGCGAGTAGATATCGCTGCGGCCGTCGTAGGTTCCGCCAAACGCCTCGGGTGCCATGTAGCGCAGCGTGCCGAGCAGATCGCCGGTTTCCGTCAGATCGCGCTCGTCATCCGCCTTGGCCAAGCCAAAGTCGGTGATCCAGGTCGTGCCCTCGTCGTCCAGCAGCAAGTTCGAAGGCTTGATATCGCGGTGGACCGTGCCTTGATGGTGCGCGTAGTCGAGTGCGTCGCCGACCTGAATGCCAACTCGAGCAACGCTGTGCCAGTAACCTCGCGGCAACGACGCACTGGACGTGATCGGGGATGAACGCGAGGTATGTCGATCAGTAGCGGAAGGATCGGACGATTCGTGGTCGCTGGCCGAGTGTCGGAATCTTCCCGACATCAGCGAGCGGGCGATGTCGGTGGCGGACGAATGGCCGCCTTCGGTTTCTTGAACCGAATCCGCGCCGGTCGAGTCGTCGCCGCGAGTCTGCCCGCCGCTCATTTGGCTCAGTTCGGAGATGACACGGTCGAGACCTTCTCCTCGCAAGTACTGCATCACAAAATAATGCACGTCGTCGTCATGGCCGACACCGTACACCGGCACGATGTTCGAGTGATGCAGTCGAGAAGCCGCCTGCGATTCACGTTCGAATCGTTGCAGCGTTTTTGGATTTAGCTGGGCGGCGGTCGGCAGCACTTTGAGCGCCACGGTACGGCCCAAAGACTCTTGCACCGCTTCATAGACGACGCCCAGTCCGCCATGCCCGATGACGCGTCGAATTTGATAATCGCCCAATCGCGAGGGCATCTTTTCCGCCAGCGCCGTGGCCACGGGAGTGACCTCGGGCTCGACCGCCTTGGCCTCTTCCAACATGACCAGCGTGGGCAGGACGTCTTGTATTTCCTCGGCGAGATCGGGGTACTGTTCGGCGTATTCCGTAATCGACGGCCGCTCGCCACGCCGATAGCGCTGGATGAAGGAATCGGCAATCGAACCGAGATGATCGTTGGAGGCATCGTCGAAGGTCATGGCAGCATCTCCTCGACACCACCCGGCATGCTCGCCAACACCTCGCGCAGCCGGCGCAGGGCGCGGATATAGCGATTGTTGGCCGCCGTGGAACTGATATCCAAAACCAGCGCGCATTCGCTATTGGTCAATTCTTCGAAGTGACGCAGAACCAGGATTTCGCGATCGATGGGCTCCATACTTTCAAGTGCTTCTTCGAGCCGCAATTTACGTTCGGCCCGCTGGATAGCTTTGCTGGGTGTGCTGTGGCGCCCGATTAGATGGGCGGCTAATACCCCTGAGTTTACTTCAGGAGCCGAGGAACGGTTAATGGAAATTTCGCGTTTTGCATCGCGCCTTTGGGTTCCCAAATGCCGACGATGCAAGATATTCAATCTTTGGGCGGTTATGAAGCGGACCCAAATGAAGAAAGGCATGGACCGGTCACCCATATAGGTGGGTAGACGGTCGGAAACTTCCAGGAAGGCCTCTTGCAGGACGTCCGAAGGGTCCACGCGTCCTTGCAATCGGTGGTCCATCCGCAGGCTGACCATCCTTTTCAGCCGTCCGCGAAATTCAGACAAAATATCGGTTAAGGTTTGCTCATCGCCCTGATTGGCACGTTGGAGCCGCTCGACCAATTCGGGCGCGTCGTCGGACATATTACAGGAGCATTACAAATTCAGGGCGAGCGATTGCAGCGAAGGAGTCTGCAACTTGCTGATCGCCAGTCTTTCAATTTGTCGCACTCGCTCGTGCGACATGGAAAGCATCGCACCAACTTCTCGCAAGGAACGGGCAAACCCGTCGGTAAAACCGTAACGAAGCTGAACGATACGCCGCTCTCGGTCGTTGAGCGTCTGCAACGCATCCGCGACACGCTCCTTCAGTATATCCGCATCCAGCTCTTGGGAAACGTCTTCCGAGGGTGCTTCGACCAAATCGGCGATCGAGGTTTCCTTGTTATCGTCCAGAGTCTCGTCGAGCGACAAAACGCCCCGGGCCACCTTTTGAATGGCACTGACCTCGGAGACCGAAAGTTTTGCCACCGCGGCGATTTCTTCGCTGGACGGCTCGCGTTCCTGTTGCTGGCTGATTTCGCGCTGAGCGGCGTCGACCCGTCCCACTGCGGGCGGCAGCTTGATCATGCGGCGTTTTCGAGCGATCGCTTGCCAAATCGCCTGGCGAATCCACCACACCGCATAGCTCGCGAAATTAGGGCTGCGAGTGGGATCAAACTTCTCGACGGCTCGCATCAGCCCCATATTTCCTTCCTGAATCAGATCTAGGAAGCTAATCCCCCGATTTCGATAGTTCTTGGCCAACGCCACGACCAGCCGCAAATTGCCTTGCACGAGTGAATGTGTCTGCCGGGCATAATCACTCTTCAGGGCGGCCACTTTTTGCACTCGGCGGTGAAGCGTGGCCGGACTTTCTTGGGTCATTTTCATAAGCTGGACCAATTCGACTCGCGACCGGCCCAGATTCAGCGCGGATCTGCTTCGCTGTCCCAGCAGCAATTCTCGCTTTAATTGCGACATTTCGCCCGCCAATTCGCCAAGCTGCTGGAAGAAGGCAAGGATCACCTCGGCCCTCACTTTTAGCTGCAAAACCAGCTTGGCCGCCTCGCGCCGTCGCATTACGATTCGACGCCAAGCCGGGCGGCGAATCCGCATGGGGTAGTTCCGGCCCACCGCAATTTGAAAATCGCTCTTGTTGTCGCGCAACAATTGCCTCAGTGCAATGAGATGGCCCTTGAGCATCGACCGGAGACGCGCTTTCTGGTCCATATCGGCCAAAGCGACGTCGAGCGTCCATTCCAGGCGCTGGGTGCCGTCGGACAGCTTTTGAAGTGTGTCCACGATTCGTCTGATCACGAAATCGCTGGTCAGTGCCGACCACAGCAGCCGGCCGCGTGATCGGCGGGCGACTTTGGCTTGATCGAGAGCATCGCCGCCGGACAGCAACTGGTGATGTCGCAACTGAATCAGATAGACATGCACCGGATCTTTCGTAACTTCTTTGGGCATAGCAGTTTACACCTGTTCCAAGCGTCTTCTCTTGCCTAGAAACGCTCCATCGTGACCCGTGAGGAACTCCTCTCTATTTGGTTGACTGCGCTCAATTCTCCACATCCACCGAAGCTCGTGCCGATTTTTCGGATTTTTCGAGTAGAGCCCCAATCGGCTCGAAATCCTTCCCCTTGCCAAGGCGTGTCTCGCAAGCGATAGGATTGTGGTGCGGCCGTCTCGGCTGCAGGCGGGACGCCCGCACCACAAGTTTCAATGACGCCAGTAGCTTGTTGGCGACCATCTACACCACGGGAAGGCGTTTTGATAAGATTCCTCTCAATGGAAACAACCACTCATTCGGCAGTCGGGCTGCATTAGACAAACCATGAAACAACCCATCGCGGGAGTCGCCCCTCCCGAACTCGAAGAAGTCACGGTCATGGATACATGGCCCTCGATCTGTGCCTACCTGTCAGGCCGATTCTTGGGTTGGTTGTACAGTTGGCAATGGCCGGGGGTTTACATCTTTCGGATCGGCAATTTGCTGGCGTTGCTTTCCATCCCGCACGCACTGCTTTTGTACGCCTATCGGTTGTCACCATCGATTGGCGGAATTCCGCTACATGGATCGTGGTACCGGCTGACGAATCGCCGGGTGGTCGAGCTTCGCAACGAGCTACATTTTCGAGCACATATTTTTTTCCTCAAGTTCTACTATGCCCAGGAAGTGAAGTCCGTGCCGTTGGACCGCTTCAATTCAATCGAGATCGAGCAGCAGCAGGGCCAGCACTGGTTCCACGCCGGCGACCTCGTCTTCAAACTGGACGGCGTGGAGACCTTCCGCCTGCTGGGAGTCTCTCGCCCCGAGCCCTTTCGAGCAACGTGCATGCATTCGCAGCGATCCTTCGTGGGCGTCAAAAAAGCGCGCGAGCGAGAGCTAGTCAACGCTTAGTCTTTTCGTGGCTCGCTTGCACTGCTGGACAACTCATCGCGGCGTCAGAAACTCGGACTCTTGAGCCACAATTGGCACATCGAGTGGCCGCCGAGATCATGCGACGGCATTCGATAGCTCGCCGAGGATGCCACGGACGGCTTGAGCGGAGATGGCGGCGGGCAGCGAGGCGATGTCTTTGGTTGTTGTGGCCGACTGCGTGATGTCGAGCGGTAGGTGGACGAATGTCGCTTGGGTTTTGAGACCCTCTTGCGCGATGATGTGATGCGAATAGTACAACGCCGCGTTACACAGAAACGTTCCCGCGTGATAAGAAACCGCGGCGGGGATTCCTTCGCCGCGTAGTTTCGCCGCCCAATCGGCGAGCGGCAACTTCGACATGTAGGCAGCCGGTCCGTCAGCCACTAGCGGTTGGGCCTGATCCTCGGGCTCGCCTGGAGCCAGCCTGACGTTGATCGCGACTCGCTCCAACTCGACGCCGCCGCTGCCGGGAGCTTGGCCCAAGTGCAGCAAATAATCGAAATTGTCCGTCAAATCAGCCCGCAGCTTTTTCTCGATCTGATCGAAGTCCACGGGGTACAGCCGAGTTGTAATCTCCGGCTGAGCTGGAAGATCCTTCGTTAGTTCGACAACGGTCAACCAACTCGAGTTTGCTTCCCACGGCTGGTACGGTTCGAAGGCGGTGATGAGTACTTTGGTCATGTGCAAAAGTGTCTCCGGTAAGACGTGCGACTGCAAGTGATTTACCGGCATCTTGGCGACGAATTGTCAACTATCTTCCACCGGCTGACCAATTTGCCGCTGGAGATTCCAGAATCGGCGACCGTAAATTCGGATGCCCTCGATCCTATATCATAATCAGTTGCGTTCAACTTACCGCCGCAACCTCGTGTTCGCTGATGTGCAGGAAGATGCACACTTCGTCTTCAGGAAATCTGTTGTCGTCCCGATTCTGAAGTGCGGAAAAGAAGCCCGTTGGGGTATCGCCGAAAATTGGGTTTATGAATTTTCGGCAATCCATGTCGAACCACGTTCGGTCAACTTTTCGCCTTGAACGTTTGCTCATTCATGAACCTGTTGTGTTCAAGTGCTGGACAACACTCCAATCCCGCGCCGGAGACGTACTAACTTTTCCGATACGGGAATATCTGGCGGCCAACCCGCGTTCTTCGATTAGAAAGCATCGCGCAGAATGGCTTCGAAATCTGCCAGCGTCGATTTGCGGGGGTTAACCCACTGCAATCGTCTGAGTTCGAATGCCTTGGCGGCGAAGGTGGGGATCTGGTCTTCGCTGCCGCCGATGTCGCGGATGTGGTTGGGAATGCCGATCTGTTGGCGGAGTTTTTCAACGGCCACAATTGCTTGTTCGGCCGCGGCAGCTTGGTTTAAATTTTCAGTTTCTTCACCCAGCAAGCTGGCGATTTTTGCGAAGGCCGCCTTGCGTTCTGGAAGATTGAACCGCATCACGTACGGCAGCAGCAGACCATTGCCCGCTCCGTGCGAACAGTGCAGCGCGCCACCCAGCGGATACTCCAACGCATGCACCAGCGCCACGCCGGCGTTGGAAAACGCCATCCCGGCAATCGTGGCGGCCAGCGACATGCCTTCCCGCGCCGCGACGTTGTCGGGCTGCTTGACGGCGGTCACCAAATGTTCGCCCACCAATTGAATCGCCTGTTCGGCTAGGCAATCGCCCAGCGGGAAACGGCCCTCGTAACCGCTCAACTGGCCCGGCGGTGTTTCCATCTTGTCGTAATCGACCGCCGTGTAGGCTTCGATGGCGTGCGTCAGCGCATCGATGCCGCTATCGGCGGTGACTTTCGGCGGACAGCTCAACGTGAGCAACGGATCGACCACCGCAAGGGCCGGCCGCAAGTAGTTGCTAAGCGTACTCACCTTCATCTCGTTGGCCGTATCGGTCAGTACGGCGGCATGCGACACTTCGCTGCCCGTGCCCGAGGTCGTGGGTACGCAGATCAACGGCAGCACGGGGCCAGGCACGTTGTCGAATCCAAAATAGTCGGACGGCGCGCCGCCGTGAGTGAACGCATTGGCCGTGATCTTGGCCAAGTCCATATTGCTGCCCCCGCCCAGTCCGAGGATGGCGGCCGGATTGAACGAGCGTGCTTGTTCGATGGCCCGATGGGCGGCGTCTATGGACGGTTCGGCCTCGCCCCCGTCGAAAACATCGATCTCGATCCCGGCTTCTGCCAGCGGCGCGCGAACCTTTTCAAGAATTCCGGCATTAGCTAGATTCGGATCGGTGACGATTAGCAGTCGCTCGATCTTGCTGCGCATGGCGAGTTCGCCCAGTTGATCGACGGCGCCCCGGCCAAACACCAGTTGACCTGAAGTAAAGAAGTTCCAGGTCGTGCGCATGGTCAGCTTTTCTCCATCAGATTCTTTATCAGATTGGCGATCAATTCGGGATTGTCTTGTTTCACATAGTGGTCGATTTGCGGCTGCTTGATCCCTAGCTTTTCCAAATTACTGGCCATGGTGGTCCACAGGCGGGCCCGCTTCTTGCCTTCGGCCAGATACAGTTCGGTCACGAGTTCCTGAACCCGCTGCAGCGAAATTGCCTCGCGGTTCTCGTAGTAGTTCTTGATGATCTTTTCTTGGTATTTCGAACGTTTTGCCATGCCCGTCTCCTGCCGGAAGTGCAATCGTTAGGTCGACCGAATCAATGGGATTATGGTGGCAGAAATGCAGAGACGAGTAAAGCCGCACTTCTCGGCACGAGCGGCCAGCACTCTCTTAGCGCAACAGCTTCCGTGGGTTATATTTGGGGAGTCGCGCCGCGTCTCGCATTGCGCCATACGCTGTATTCGCAAAGAATCATCCATCAGTCCAGGAATTCCGCCGATGCCCACCATCAAATTCACGAAGGAAAACAAGGAGATTCAGGTTCCCGAAGGCGCGAATTTACGGGCCGAAGCGATCAAGGCCGGGATCAACTTGAATTGTGCCGTCAGCGGCGTTAGCGAGGGGGTCGACAACTTTTCGCACACCTTTTCCAAATTCGTCAACTGCTTTGGAAATGGATTGTGTGGCACCTGCCGCGTGCGGGTCACAAGCGGCATGAAGGAGACCAATGACATGACCGCGCGAGAAGCCGTGAAGTTCAAGTACATGCCGTTGCCCGACCCGTTGCCTTGTCTGGCTTTTGTCGGCAACGAAGAGACGATGCGGCTGGCCTGCTGCACCAAAGTCAATGGCGATATCGAGGTCGAGTCGAGCCCTGAACTCAACCTGTTCGGCGAGAACTTTTTCAGTTAGTTAGACCGCGCGAGGGTCACCGCTGCCGTGAAACAAATTGTCGCCATCGTCAAACCGTACCTCGCCGAAAAAGTACTCGAGACATTGCGTCTCGCTCCGCTAGAGGCGCTCAGCGTTCGCGAAGTGAAAGGTTTTGGCCGCCAAAAGAGTTATCTCGACCAGTATGGCGACAACGAGTACTCGCTGGCGTTTCTTCCTAAAGTCGAGATCTTGTTGTGGGTCGACGACCTGCGCGTTGAAGAGATCGTCAACAAGATCGTGGCGGTTGCCAGAACCGGCAGAATAGGCGACGGCAAGATTCTTGTGCTGCCGGTGTTCTCACACGAAAACGTGATCGACATGTCCGCCAGCGAGGCCTAATTTCGGCCAATGTGGGGCGTGAGCAATTTCCCTGGTCGCTTGGTCAAGGTATGCTAGGGTAGCGAAGAATGTCGTTGATCGCTCCGCGATCATTGCGTCCGGTTCGCGAAGCGAATTATGACTTCGCGATCAGAGCGTTTGGTTCGCGGAGCGAACCACGACAAACAGAATCCACCGCCAACATAAGAGTCCATCCATGTTTAAATACTGTCTGACGTCGTTGCTGTTCGCGTTTCTAGCCCTGCAAGCGATCCCTGTTTGCGCGGCGGAAGCCGACGCGAAACCAAACATTGTTTTCATCTTCGCCGACGACCAGTGTTTCGAGACGGTTGGCGCTTTCGGCCATGAAGAGATTGAAACGCCCAATCTAGACCGGCTGGTGCGTAGCGGTACGAACTTCAGCCGCGCGTATAACATGGGTTCATGGAGCGGCGCGGTGTGCGTGGCCAGCCGCACGATGCTCAATACGGGCCGCTTCATCTGGCGGGCGAATCAGGTCTATAACACCAGCGAACAGGAACGCCGCCAAGGGCGTTTTTGGTCCGAGCATCTGAAGAAGGCGGGCTACGATACGTACTTCACCGGCAAGTGGCACGTCAAAGCTGACGCCAAGAAGGCCTTCAATTTCGCGGGCCATGTGCGGGGCGGGATGCCAAAAGCCAAGCCGCAGGGTTACAACCGGCCGCTTACCGGCCAAACCGATCCGTGGAGTCCTTTTGACACCAAGATGGGCGGGTTCTGGGAAGGCGGCAAGCATTGGAGCGAAGTCGTGGCCGATGACGCAGTTGGCTTTCTACAACAAGCGTCCGACAAGAAGGACCCGTTTTTCATGTACTTGGCGTTCAACGCGCCGCACGACCCGCGCCAATCTCCCAAGGAATTCGTGGACAAGTATCCCCGAGATAAAGTCCAAGTCCCTTCGAATTTTCAAGCTGAATATCCTTTCAAAGACGCCATCGGTTGCGGGCAGGGCCTCCGCGATGAAAAGCTGGGGCCGTTTCCTCGAACGAAGTTCTCCGTGCAGGTCCACCGTCAGGAGTACTACGCCATCATCACGCACATGGACGAACAGATTGGCCGCATTCTGAAGGCCGTCAAGGACTCGGGCAAAGCCGACAACACCTATATCTTTTTCACCGCCGATCATGGACTGGCGGTTGGCCATCACGGCCTGTTCGGCAAGCAGAACATGTACGAACACAGTGTTCGCGTACCTTTCGTCGTCAACGGCCCCGGCGTCGAGGCCGGTAAGAAGATCTCGACGCCGATCTATTTGCAAGATGTCATGCCGACCACGTTGGAATTGGCCGGAATCAAGAAGCCGGCGCATGTTGAATTCAACAGCGTATTGCCATTGCTCGAAGGAGAATCCAAGCACGCCTACGATGCGATCTATGGCGCTTACCTAGGCTTGCAACGAATGGTCATCGAAGACGATTACAAGCTGATTCTGTATCCCAAGATCGCCCGTGCCCGGCTCTACAATCTCAAGGACGACCCCACCGAATCGAAGGATCTCGCGGAGGATCCCAAGTACAAGGCGGTGGCCTCCAGGTTGTATAAGACGTTGCTTGGACTGCAAGAGAGCCTGGATGACAAGCTCGATTTGAAAGAAGCGTTTTCTGATCTGCAGTCGTAAAACACAACGGAAAACAACGGTTTTGAGGAGCCTGAGGCGGATCACTTGTGGTGCAGGCGTCCCGCCTGCTCATTGCAGCCGAGACGGCCGCACCACAATTGGGGAAGAGGCAATCTTACGAGTCTTTGGCCATGCGAGTTCTCATTGTTTCTCATGTCGCTCCACCGCACGTGGGTGGTGTCGAGAACTTGGTGGCGATGGAAGTCGAAGCGTTGTTGGACGCCGGCCATGAAGTTGTTTGGGTCACCAGCGATTTGCTGGGCGATGGCCATTCACCGCCCGCGCACGAGCGATTGCAGCTTGTTCGTGTTCGCGCATGGCATGTTCTCGAACGTCGATTCCAATTGGCCTATCCGCTATTTTCGCCACGGATCGCGACGGTACTGTGGCGTTATGCCGGTTGGGCCGACGTGGTTCATGCCCACGGGTTTGTGTTTTTGTCGAGCGTGATGGCCCTCTTTTTTTCTAGGCTGCGAGGCACTCCCAGCATTCTTACCGACCACGGCGGCATGCTTTATTATCCATCTCGCATGGCGACTTTGGGGCTGCGAGTGTTGATCGAGACGCTGGGGCGAACCAGCGCGCGATGCGCCACTCGGCTGGTCGCCTATAACGCCGACGTCGCGGATCTGCTGGTTCGACTGGCCGGCAAGCCGGTTAAACTCCGCTTCGTCGCCAACTCCGTTGACCGGCGTCTGTTTCATGCACCCGCTCCGCAGGCGCAGCTGGAGGCGCGAAGTCAACTGAATTGGGATCCCGATCGTAAATACGTGCTGTTCGTGGGACGCCTCGTTCCTGACAAAGGGGTCGATGTGCTGTTGGAAGCGGCGGACCCAAGCTATTCGCTTGTCTTCTGCGGCCCCGCTCAGCCGGAAGTCATTCAACGAGTCAAAGACAGCGGAGCGGAATACTTATCGCCGCGGCCACAAGCGGAGCTGATCCATGTTTACCATGCGGCCGACTGTCTTGCCCTGCCGTCGTGGAATGAGGGGTTTCCGGTGGTCATTCAGGAAGCGCTGGTCTGCGGATTGCCCGTCGTGACCTCGGACCATCGGGGATACGATCCGTACCGTGAGTTGCCGGGGCTCTTTCTCACACCGGCGGACCCGGCCGACGTCCGCGCAACGATCAAGCGCGCACTTGAAGGTGGCAGCGGCCACGCGTCGACCGATTCGGAATCCACCGCCCATTTGTTGCCGGAAGCAGAGTCGTGGCTCGACCAGCTTTTCGGTGGACTGGCCGAATGAACAATTCAGCGATGTTGCTCAATGAAACGTTCCAAGCGGCGCGTTTGATCCTCACGAGAAAAACCGGCGATTTGCGACGCCTCCAGCGGTAACAGCCTAGCGTGACGTTTCTGTTCGAGCCACGCGGCCAGCGCGGCGGCGATTTCGTCCGGCTCCGCCGACGTGACTCCCAAGTTACGATTGCTGACGATGTCGCCCACCACGTTGTCCGACGGACCGACGGCCAGGATAGGCCGCCGCGCCCCTAAATACTCGAAAAACTTGCCGGTAAAGATGCCCTTCTGGCTTGCATCCAACCAGTTGGCCATCAACAGTACGTCGGCCGACGCTTGAAGCCGCAGTGCTTCTTGATAGGCCACCGGATCGAGGACGCGGACGCGATCCTGCAATTGAAACGACTCGATTTGTCGACGCACCGGCATCGTGTCACCGCGCAAGTAGAGCGACACGCCAACGCGTTCAGTCAACGCGTCTTTTTTCAGCGCCTGAAACAGTGGCGATAGGTCTTGCTTGCCGGGGTAGAGCTGTCCCGTGTAAACAATATTAAGTGCTTCATGCGGCAGGGGCTCGACCGACTCGCCGTAGTCGCAGGGATCGAAACCGTTCGTAATCACCTCGACCGGCACGTCGTATTTCTCCCGCAACACGTCGGCTAGCGGCTGCGAGACCGTGATCAGCCCGCGTGCCGTGGAAAGCGTGCGGCGTTCCAGGACTCGGTCCACCCGGCGACGCCACTTCTGATATGAGTAGGCCTGGTGGTCGGACCATAGGTCGCGCAGTTCGGCCACCCACGGAATGTGATACCGTCGGCTGAGCGCGGAGGCCAGCATCAGCCCCGTAAACGGCCAGCCACTGGCAACGATCACATCCGGCCTCCACGACTTCAGCAAAGTTGAACACGCGCGGCGAGCATGGGGATACCAACCGATGTACGGATCGGGAACGTTGGTGACGCTCACGACGAAATGAGCCAGCGTCCGCAGTCCTCGGGGCACCATGCGGATCGAGGCAACGCGGCGACCGGCCGACATCTCGCTTTTGCGCGGCAGCAGCGTGCGCAGTGCCTTCTCGCCGGGATTGTTGACGCTGAACCAATCCGTCCAATTCACGAGATCGCGCGGCACTTCAATTGGCAACGAAAGATCGCCCGGCTGTTCGATCGTCGGTTCCTTGGCGGCGACGACCCGCAGTTCATGCCCAAACCGATGCAGATACTTGGCCGTCTTGCCGACACGAACCGCGCCAATCGAGTTGTACGGCGGAAAGTAATAGCTGAGTAGGAGAATACGCATCGTCGGTTATCGGCCCTTGTCCAGCGACTGATACAGGGCAAGCAGCTTGTCCGCCTCGGTGTCCCAACAAAACCGCTCGCGCACGGCCGCCTGTCCCAGCCGGCCCATGCTTTCCGCCTGTTCGGGGTTTTCCAACAGTTCGGTGACGGCGGCCGCGATTTGCTGGGGAGCCAACGGATCCACGAATCGAATACAGCCGATCGGTCCAAACACTTCTCGCCACATGGGAAAGTCCGAAGCGATGATCGGGATGCCGGCCGCCATGTATTCGAACAGTTTAATCGGCCACGACACCACGTACTGCGGCGTCGGATGAATGGTCACCACGCCAATTCGGGAAGAGACCAGCGCATCGATTACCTGATCGCGCGACAGGTATCCTCGAAAGTCGACCGCTTGCCAGCCAGCCAGTACTTCGACCTCTTGTTGCAACGAAAGCGGGCTGAATTGCCCGGCCAGCACTAACTTCGATTCTGGCGGCTGATCCAGGAGTTCCATCGCGTTGACAAGTTCGACGATTCCGCGAATTCGAAACAAACCGCCGAGATAGACAACTATGTGTTCTCGGTCCAAATAGCCCGTTTCCGCGGACCGTCGAATCAGTTCGTCCATCTCCGACGCCAAAACGAAGTTCTGAACCGTGACGGTTCGTTTCGCTGGAAAATGGGCCGCGATTTGCGGCGTCGCGGCGACAAACCGGTTGAAGAGCAGCTTCGCGCACCATTCAAAAACGGTGTACACCACTTTATAGATGTACCCCAGCCAAGGCTTGCCGACATTCCGGCCATAGGCGAGGGCCTGTCGCGGGGCATCTTCGTGGACATCGTAAATCACTCGGCAGCCACGCATCCGCAACAGGATGGCCAACGGAATCAACAGTATCTCGTGAATGTGATAAACATCGGCTCGCAAGCGATGCACTCGCCGCAAGTTGACCAACTGCGACCACGCATAACTCAATAAACGCGCCACGAACCAACGCGACGGAGTGGTCGCCGCCAGACTATGAAACGTCACCCCGGACTCGCTTTCCGCGTCGGGCTCCTTGACGAACAAATGAACCTCGTGCCCGGCAGCCGCCAGCGTACAGCACTCCTTATGGAAGATCCGACTGTCCTTGGCAAGATGAAGCGCGGCGATGTGAACTATCTTCATCGTGCTCCCGCGATATCTTCGACGATGTTGCCGTACCAGCGTTTCTCTTCGGCCGTGGCCAAGGTGCTGTTGTGCCACAGCAGGGTAAACATTCCCTGAATTCGGCGGCACTTGTCGCACAAGTCATGGACCGTTTCGGCGATGTCTTCCCAGGCAAGCCCCGAGTACTTTAACAAACTGACATCCATGGCGATCAGAGGGCGCTCGCGGAGATTTAGCTTGGCGCGCGTCTCGAGGTTGAATACGGGATACTCGAAACAGGTGCCGCAACGGAACCCGGCAACGTCGGCGAATCCTAGCGTGCTGTCGTAGTCCAGGCCGGCTGATTCCCAGTTCTGCCAGGTGACCGGATTCTCCCAACGCAAGTAATGCTGGCGTCCGCCCCATTGCTCTTGTTCGACGCCGAGGCGCTGGCAGACGTCTTTCAGATGTTCGAACTCGGATTTCGTTTTTTCGGGGCTGCGAAATGTGTCGTAGCTTGGGTGGAAGCCGACTTCGTGGCCTCGTTGGCCGATCCTGCGAATCAGTTCTTGAATCTCGGGCTCCCGCAACTCGTAACGCGGATCGGTTTTATCATCGCGCCGGCCATCGATGAAGTAGAAGGCGCTGGTCAATCCATGCTTCTCGCTGAGGTCCATGATCCAAGGGAACGTGTTGAAACCGTCGCGTTCGGTCTTTCCTCGGACAACGGCCCAGTAGTTGGCGAGCCCTTCGAATGCAGCTCGCGGTTTGCGTTTACGGACCGCCTGCATGACGGTGGAGCTGAAAACCGAAACAAGCCCGGCGCGAACGAACTGAAAAGGCCGATCCACATCGTGTGACAGACGAACTTGGAAATTGCGTGGACGTCTCTTCAAGTCCGGCCAGAGCCTTTGCAAGGACCACCAGAGTAACTCGACGTATTCGTCAATGATCGGGCGGTCCAGAAATTGTTCGGACCATGCCAGCGAGGCAGTGGCTGGAAATCGAGCATGCGCATCCCGCTCGTCCACGGTTCTTTCTTCGTAGCGGGACAGCATGAAGAAGGCGCTTCCCGTGATGTCCAAACCCAAGTGAACCTTTTCTTCAGTTAGAAAGTGCCATCCCTGTTCGAGTTCTCGACCCAGGATGACCGGGATTGGTTCCGAGTCTTCGATCGGCAAACCGGCCAAGGAGGAAACGTCCCAGCGAGGTAGCGGCCGATTGGGCAGCGAATCAGGCTGCATCCACTTATCGACCGGCGTGCCAAACAAAACGTCTTCAAGCAGCAGCTCACCGGCTGAGGAATCGCCACGCGAAATTCGCACGTTTTCTCGCGGAGCTTCGATCGCGCGGTAGGTTAATCCCAGGAAGTCGCCGAACAGCACATCCATTATGTAATTGCGTTCCGCGGAGAAGCTGGGCGGGTGTTCGATTACCAACGTCATCTTGCTCGACACCTCAATCCCGCTCGTTGCGTACCATCGTGACGAACATTCCATACTTCGCCGGAAGCGGCGGCAGCAGCCAGCCGGCGCGAGTCAGATTCAGCATCCACCAGACCACGGACCGCGCGGCCGTCGCGATTCCCGCCCGAGGGCCGGCACCTCGCGCGCCGTTCTGTTGGTGCTCCGAGCCATCCGCTGCCCGGAACAAAGATTCTTTCGTTGACTCATTACGGATGCTGCTTGCAAACAGTGCCAGCCGCTCTTTCGGATCGGCGCGGCGGCAGTCCACATTTACCCGGGCTTGGTCGTGGAACATGTTTTCCCACATGCGGGCGTCAAACAGGGTGACAAGATCGGGCGGCCGCGCGCCCGGGATCCACGTCTCGTGCTGAAGATGACAAAGCTCGACATTCGGACAATTGAAAACCAAAAGGCCGCCGGGCCGCACTAAGTCTAGCAACTCGTTCGTGAACCTCAGCGGATCTTCCACGCAGCCGATGGTGCCGGTATGAAAAACCGCGTCGAACGTGCGTGACGGTAGTTCTGCAAATTCGTCCAATGTGGAAAAGTGCGGGCCGAATCGTTCCCGTGCCAAACTGACGGCGTGCGCGGAAACGTCCACGCCGGTGAACTCGTAACCGCTCTTGATGAAGTAGGAAGACAAAGCGCCGCAAGAGCAGCCAAATTCGGCGATGTCGCGAACCGGTTGGTGTCGCTCAATCTGCTCGATCACAAAGCGATAGGTTGATCTAGTCAGTAGAAATCTTCGCAGACCCGCCAAGTCGCCGCGCTGGCAAAAGGAATTCGCCTGCTGGGAAGCGACGTCGTGAATCGTATAACCGCCAGCACCCGTGGCGTGCAGCTTGTCATGAATACTGTCATCGTGTGGTGCAAACCGGCACCGGCAGGTTCCGCAATCGTAAATGTCGACGGAAACGTCCGCGTAGGGAGACAAGGCTCCCGCGAGCTGAACGTTTTCCGATCCACATACGCGACAAATCACGACACGGCTTCCTTGATTAGCTCGACAAACTGACGCGTGTTCTCCTCGACTTGCTCGACGACCGATCCGTGACGTTCTCGCAACGATTGACGAGTCTGGTCGCGATGTTCGAGCAGGTCATCGACACGACGTAGCAGCTCGGCGGGGTCATCGTCGTCGATCGATTCATGGACGAACTGCTCCACTCCATACATGCGCATCATGTCGCGATACTTCCCATGCCATGACAGCGATAAGCAGGGAACCCCCGCCGAAAGCGCCGCCACGATGCTGTGGTATCTGCCGCCGATATGAATCCATGCCGCGCTAATTATCGACTTCAATCGCGTGGGGGAAAGGTCTTCCCCGGCCAGGGCCACGCGGTCCGAACGCTTGACTTGGGCCATGATCAACTCGGCCACCGCGCAATCACAGGTCAGCGGATTCGAATTGGATATCCGCTTGGTGTGAGGAACTAAAAGCACCACGAATCCTCGGCCGCACAATTCGTCGCACAGTGCCACAAGCTGTTGCACATGGCGGTTCTCCGCACTCTCGGAGTTCATGGCCCGGTAGATAACCGCGCTGGGTGAAATCGTAATCAGTTTGTCGGCAGGGGCCACGTCGGCGGGAGCCACGGTGATGAGTTGTTGAATCAGTTGGGTGCCATCCGCCGTATCATAGTCCAAGGCCACGGCCACATCGGGAAACGACCTCGCTTCTTTGTCGGGCAGCAACTCCTTGACCGCCACCCGGCAATCGTCGCCGCGACAGAAGATAACAGGTTGGCACCGCAAATCGATGCGTGCCATGGCGCGGATCATCCGCGTATTCAAGGGTCCGTAGCTTTGGGTCCAAGCAAGCATTGGGCGGCGAAACAGCCGTGCCAGCAAATAGTATCGAAAGCGTTTGTAAAATGCGTGCCACGCTGTTCCGACAGGGGGGCCAAAATAGCTAATGGCGGACATCTCAATGACAACATCAGATGCTCGCAATGCCCGCAACCAACGGCCAACACGGCGTGCTCGCGAATGGAACAACAACGGCAGATAAGGAAGATCGTAATAGCTGAAGTCTTCAACCACTTCAAATCCATAGGTCTTCGACCAGTGAACTTCGCGCGGAAAAGTCTTCCCGGCCGGAACGGACAGAGTGAACTCGGACCCGGGCATCAGCTTTTCGATCTGTTTGCGTAGCGACAAGGCAATGGCGGGCCCGCCCTTGTTGCCTTGCAGACACAACCCGGTTACTAGAAATCTCAATTTGACTTCTTTCTCCACAATTTCCAGCGCCGCTGCACGCCGCCACGAAGCAGCCGAAGATACTTGTAAAAAATGTAGACTCGCCGATAGGCAAGATATCTGCCGGATCGGACCAGTGACCGCAACCAAAACTCTAGCTTAAACTCGAACCAATCCCACCAGCCAACACGCACGGGCTCGGATTCCGCATCGAAGACGAAACGTGGAACAGGCTTGTTGCGAACGCCGAGGTAACGATTCAGCTTGCGAGCGCCAAGCCCGTAGACGAGATTCTCGGATTGGCTTTCGACAAGATCGCCCGCTTCGGCATCTTCGAGTATTAGTATTTGACGACGCACCAATTCTTGCAAACGATCGTCGCCCCGGCTTGTTCGTGCCACCACCAGGCTTAGCTTCTCCTTTCCAGTTCGCTTCAGCCAGGCGTCGCCGACCGCAATGTCCGCCAACAAGTTCAGATGATCTTCGCAGACCCGGCAACGAAGCCGATTCACGGGCAATGAAAAAGACGATGTAAAGTCGATTCTTTCCTTGGCGTTTTCAAAATTGCGGCGGTCAAACTGATATTCTTGCTCGGCGGTCGTCAATTTGAGCTGTCCAACTTTATCCTCGCCTCGATAGCGGGCGTCGACAACCTGGCCGGGCAAGCCTTTGAACGTAGCAAATGCGGACAGTGCGTGATGGCTATACATCCAACCGCAAATCAGGCCGAGCTTGATGTGGATTTTGTCTTGCAGCGCCGGCTCACATTGCTTTACATAGTTCAAGATTCCCGCAAGCTGACAAGGCGTGGCCACCAGATAGCAGGGCCGCGTCACCTGCCGCAGCAGTTCGATTCCTTGGGCAAACGAAACACTGTGGTAGATCGAACCGGGAACTCGCGCGAGATCCTCGGGCGTCTGCAAGATGTCCGGCTCGTAACCCTCGCCAGATTTTGTCAGGCAGATGACAGGAAAACCGTCCTCAAGTGCCGCTCGAATCAGTCCGCGAAGCACTCCGCCCGAGCTGGAGACGCCGTCCTTTTGAAATAACGGGGAATAGCCGACATACATTCCCGTGATCGGTCCCTGCCGATCAAACTGCTGGGGCGAGGAACAGCTATCGGAGAGTTGGGCAAAATTCACGCTGAGGCTCGGGCAAACCGCATCACAAGGAGCGGGACAGCCTTCGCATTGGCTCGGGTCCGTGATTTGAACTTCGTAGGCACCGCGGCCATCGTTGAACGTGGGCGTGACGGCATTGTTGGGACACGCCTGAACACATGCACCGCAAGCGATGCACATATCGTTCTCAACAACGTCGGCAATCCGAGGCAGGCAGTTGTCAATCGGTGGATCGTTCATTGAGAAAGCAATTCGCTAGGGATTGGCCGCGACGCGGTTACGCCAGGTGTAAAAAATTCCCAATCCACAATACAACACGAACGCCAATCCCACCGTCGCGAGCGTCGCCTGCCAGGTCACGCCACCCAGCCAACGGCTCGCCAAGGCCAAAACGCATCCCAAACTCAAACTAGCCCCGATGTTGCAGGCGAATCGTCCCAACTGATTAATGTGTAGGCCCCAATAGATGTTAATGGATGCGTACATCAGCGACGACACAATGCTATATAAAGCAATCGTCCGCACCTCGTTCAGGAAAAACGGGCCAATCGTCAGCGTGGAAAACCTCAACACAATCAGCAATACGTTGAAGATCATTTGCTCTCGATTTTTGCCGAACACGACGAAGTAACTTGTCGAATTGGAGAGGGCGTTAAGGAAGAAAGCGATTGCCAGCCAAGGCACGAAGGGCAGAGTCTTGCTCCATCCATCACCAAGAATGATGGGGATCATTTGGGGGTAAAAGCAAATGAACGCGGTGGGAAAGGCAAGCAACAGCGCGACAAACTGATGTACTTGCCCAATGCGCTGACGGCGTGCGTTGCCTTCCAGTTTGGGCAGGCTGCTGTGCGTCACTTGCCAAATGGAATCGGAGACCATCCGCATGGGGCGTCCGATCACCCGCTCGGCCAGTAGCACGAACCCAGCATACTGAGGGCCAAACGAAAGTGCCATGCTCCACGGCAGCAGCGCGGCCGACGCGGCATTAAGCATGTTGGTCTGCACGGCATAGCGAGGCATGTCGGCATGCTGCCGGGCTGTCGCCCGCAGTCGCCGCCAACTGACTTGGGCCAAGCGGCCGCCGATATGTCGCGCTGAAAAGGCCAACAGCAGGGCGGCGCAGCAGAGCCCCGCCGTCATGCCGAGCATTAAACCGCCCGCACCGAAAGACGTGAACTCGGCCAACAACAACTGGGTTAGCACGGCCACGATGGAAATCGATACGCCCGCGATGGCGACGGTTACGAACCGTCCGTTGCGGGTCGCCCAATATCGGAAGGTCAATTGAATCCCGGTCGCCAGCACGGCGAGTGGCAGTAATCCTAGCCACAGCCAGGATATGTTTTGCTGGAGCAAACCGGCCAACAGCGGCCCCACCAACAGTGTCAGCAGCGCTGCGGCAACCGAGATAGCAAGCGTCGCGATCAGCGATAAGCCGACGACACGTGTCGCGGCCGAGTCTCTTTTTGGCAGGGCAATCGCCACATCGAAGCGCAGGGTGACAACGCTGCCGATCACCGCGACCGCGGAAGCAAACAGGGCAAACAGCCCGAAGTCGGCCGGCGAATAAAGCCGCGTCAAAATGGGTGTCGCCAGAAACGCAATCGCGGGTCCCACGCAACTCGCCACGAGAAGAATTGAGACGCTACGAATCGTCCGCTCTCCGCCTGGGCGCGGTTCCGCGTTGTGTGGCGTTACACTGTTCATGCCGAGATGGTGAAAATAGCGATTCGAAAAGTCGTGTTCGCTCCGCGAACAAAACGAAGACGCCATGATCGCGGAGCGATCAGCGACTTAACTTGGCCCCGGGAGTCACGCTGCGAAGTTGAAAGACGCTGGTGGTGGCGGTGAAGAAGATATCTCGCATGTCGGTGCCGCCGAAAGTGACGTTGGTGGAAAACTCGGGCATGGGTTTGTGTAACAGCAGTTTGCCTTGGGGACTGATGACAAACAGGCCCGTCGTTTTGCCTTCACCC
>JAJDEH010000052.1 GCA_029259935.1 Planctomycetota bacterium | reverse complement strand
CGCCGATTGTCGAACGTATCGACCGTCGTGGTGAACAGCTCGATGCCGTCGATTTTCCCCGTGTGCCCGGCAATGCTGACCACGTCACCGACTTTGAAGGGCCGAAACACCAACAACAGCACGCCCGACGCAAAGTGGCTGAGTGTCCCTTGCAAGGCCAGGCCGACGGCGAATCCGGCGGCACCCAGCACGGCCGCGAAGCTGGTCGTTTCAATTCCAAAGATGCTCATGCAAGCGAGCAACCCCAACAGCATCACCAACCAGCGAATCATGCCCGAAAAGAAGCGAGTCAACGTGGCATCAAACTTGGCCCGCTCCAGGCTGCGGCGCATCAATCGCCGGCCGATCCCCGAGAAGATCCAAGCCAAGATCAAGACAATGATCGCGCCGACGACTCTTGCGCCGTAGTCCGCCACCATGGTGCCCAGAGTTGGAAGATCCAAGCTGGACAGGAATTTGTCGCTTGTCGATTCGCCTTCCTTTTGGCTGGCTGGCTCGCCGCTGCCTTCCGCGGGTGTATTACCAGGTTGAGCCCACGCCAAAACTGGAAACAGTAACACCAGCAACACAAACAGAAATGCCAGCAGTCTCATCGACAGTGTTCCTCATCCAAAGAATCGAACCATTTTCGCCGATCGGACGAATTAACCCTAGGAAGGGGTTGCGAACGCAATCGCCCTTGGAATTGATTCCTCAGTCTACGCTTCACGCTAGCAACTGTCCATGAGCCATCAAGATGACGGCCTGGTGACCACATGTGTCACGCCTCCGGCGATTCATAAAGTAGTCCGAGAGGTTCCCCAGGAAACCAATTTTGAAGGAGCAATCATCCGATGGCAAAATACTATGTTGAATCAGGTCCAAGTTTTCAGGTCGTTGTTCAAGCGTCCAGCTTCATTGACGCAATGGCCAAGGCGTTTGAATTGATGGAACCGGAAGCCCCGCTCTGTCTGGCTGATGTTGTCATCGTGAATCAGCAGGGCTTCGTGTGGGACCGCGAAGATCATCAACTGCACGGCCACGAAATCGTAATCCCCACCCGCCTGGTCCTCGGCGAGCCCGAAACTGGCGATACGAACGAACGGACCCGCATTCAGTGAAGGATCTACGGTCAACGGCCATGGGACCTCCCCTAACCCCTCCTTGAAAAAGGAGGGGAACGTAGTTCTCTCCTTTGCCAAGGGGGAACTAGCGGGGGTCGCCGTTACCGACAATTCAACGGCTCATCGATATCGGAAGGGGAAGCAGCCTGTCCGGCAGGCTTTACGAACGGGCATGCAGTTGAGCGTCTGTTAACGTTCGCTAGTCTTGTATCGAACTACTCGTCGCCCGCCTTCAGCCACGGCGTGACGGTCGGTTCATAGGCGCAGATTTCGGCATCGTCGAAATACAATCCGATCTCGCGGGCGGAAGCCTCGGGACCGTCCGACGCGTGGACGAGGTTCATCTGCCGGCTGCTGCTGTAGTCGCCGCGGATCGTGCCGGGCTGCGCCTTGAGGCCGCTGGTGGCTCCCAGCATGTCGCGAACGACCTGAATCGCCTCGAGGCCTTCCACGATCATCGCCACCACGGGGGCTCCGGTAATGAAGGACTCCAGGCCGGGATAGAACGGCTTCTCCACATGTTCGGCGTAGTGTTCCTTGGACAGTTCGGGCGTGACGCGAATCATTTTCATCGCCACGATGTTCAGTCCCTTGTCTTCAAAGCGTCCAATGATCTGTCCCATCAGTCGACGCTGGACGCAGTCTGGCTTGAGCAACACCAGGGTTCGTTCCATTACCGTTAACTCCTTACGTGTTCGTGTGACGCAAAATCGTCAGGCGAGAGATAGTGTTTTTAGCGGACCGACCGCGAAAGTTGTGTTCGTGCTGAGGTGATATTTGTCGGCGACCGCCGCGACTTCCTCGATGGTGACGGCTTGATAGGCGGACAGCGAATCGCGGACGGTTTTGTATTCACGGCGATGGAGCCAGTTGGTGCCCACGGCAAACAGGCGGTTGCCCGGCCGCTCGGCTCGCAACACGATATGGCCCGCGATCTTGTTCTTGGCTTGGCTCAGTTCCTCAGCGGTCACACCGTGGGCTTCGAGATCCTGTTCCATTTCGCGGATTCGTTGCAGCAGATCGGCGGCATCGTCGGCGGCACAACAAAGAAACGTCATGAAGATGCCCGTTCCTTGAAATTCGTAAACACCGATCTCGGCATATTCGGCGCGGCCCGGATAGACCAGATCCCAATAAAAACGGCTGCCGCTGGAGTCGCCCAAAATGGTGGCCATTAACCAAGCGGCGTAGCGGTCTTCGTCCATCGCCGACGGCCCATCGGCAATTTGGATCACATATTCTTGGGCGGCGGATTCCCGCTGAGCGACTTGGAATTTGCTGCACGGTTCGGCTCGCGGCGTGTCGCGTTCCGCCTCGAAAGGCTCCCACTGCCCGCAATGCTGGTTGGCGGTCTTCACCAAGCCATCGAAATCCACGTTGCCCGTGGCCACCAAAGTGATATTGCTGGGGCAATACCGCTGCTGAAAATAATCCCGCATCTGCTGCGGCTTCATCGCCCCCACCGTCTCGACGGTTCCCAAGATGCTGTGCGACATGGGATGCTGGTCGAAATAAAGCGCCATGCACTTTTCGTGCGCGTTGAAGGGCGGCTGGTCCTCATACATCGAGATCTCTTCGATGATGACCTGCTTTTCCATTTCGAAGTCGTCTTCACGCAGCGAGGGACGCATGATGTCGGCAAACAACTCGACGGCGCGATTCTGGAATTCCGGCAATACCGTGCAATGATAGACGGTGTGTTCCTCTCCGGTGCGGGCGTTGCTGAACGAGCCCATTTCATCCAGTTCTCGATTGACGTCCGCCGCCGACCGCGTGGGCGTTCCCTTAAACACCATGTGTTCCAGGAAATGGCTGACGCCGGCCACCTCGTCGGTCTCATCACGGGCACCGGTGTTCACGAAGAATCCCAGCGCCGTCGAATAGGCCCGCGGGTTGCACTCGGCAATAATCTCCAAGCCGTTATCCAGCCGGTGTTCACGAAACTCCACCAGAAATCTCCAACTGTTTCTCGCCTAAGGTCACGACGCAAAAGTCGCCCGGCGGATGTTCGTTCATGTACTTGTTGATGCTGTCGACCGTCAGATTGTTGACCTTTTCGCTGATCTCGTCGAGCGTGCGGACTCGGCCCAGATAGTACCAATCACCGGCGATGGAAGCCGCCCGCTGCCGGCTCGATTCTTGCTGCATGATCAAGCCGCTGCGGACTTGGACTTTCAAGCGGTCGAGTTCCTCGGACTCGATTCCCTGGGGCAGCCGATCCAGTTCCGCCACCAGTACGTCCAGTGTTTCTTGAGCACGCTCGGTCGTCGTGCCGGCATAACAGACGATGCAGGCCTGTTCCCGCAGCGAACTGGCCGACGCGTACACCGTGTAACACAGACCCCGCTTTTCGCGAATCTCGGTAAACAGCCGGGAACTCATGCCGCCGCTCAAGACGCCCACCGCGCCTTGGGCTTGGTAATAGTCGGCGTGGGAAAACGGCACGCTGGGAAAGGAGAGCGCGATGTGGGTTTGATTCGATTCATGTGGTATGTGGTGAAATCCGCGCTCGGCCGGCGTGGTCGGCATGTCGGCCGCGTCGCGTGTCTTCCAGTCGGCGAATGACTGGCCCACCCGGTCGCGCAGTTCATCCCAGTCGAACTTGCCAGCCACCGCCAGAATCGCGTCTTGGGGTTGGTAGTGGTTGGCGACATATTCCCGCACGTCGGCGGCGGTCAATTGGCTTACCGACTCGACGGTTCCATAGCACGATCGCCCCAGCGGGTCGGGATATTGCCGTCGGCGCAGTTCGCTGATGACGCGTTGCGACAGATCGTCTTCAAGGGCGCGAATCTCTTGCAGGCAGACCATGCGGCCCTCTTCGAACTGCTCTTCCGGCAACAAAGGGTTTCGCAGCAGATCGGCGAAGATCGCCAACACCTTGTACAAGTTGTCGGCCGGCATCGCGCCGCCAAAACTGGAGTGGACGTTGGCCGTCGACCCGCCGAATTGCGCACCCAGGTTTTCCAGATCGGACACGAACTGGCGGCCATCGCGCGGTCCGCAGCCGCGCTGGACCATATCACAGGTCAGATTGCTGAGCCCGATCTTGTCCGCCGGGTCGCGCGAACAGCCGGAGGGAATCAGAATGGTGAAGGCGGCCGATTCAAGCCACTCCATCGGTTCGGCCACGAGGGCTAAACCGTTCTCAAATTGATGGCTCAAAATAGACTGCGACACGATAACGTCCTGATGCCCTGAAATATGTCCTGCACTGCCTCGCTAGGCGTAGGCAACCTCGACCGCCTTGTACACGGTTTTGACGGTACGAAAACCGAGTCGTCTGTACAAGCGGACTGCCCCGTAATTTTGAGCGGTCACCTCCAGGCATACCCGGCGAATCCCCGACATGTGGAAGCCTTCCAGAGCGTAATACAGCAACAACGTGCCGAGCCCTTTGCCGCGATGCTCGGGAGCGATTCCAAGATTCTGAATCGAGCCGTGGCCCCGTCTGTCTCGAATTCCCTGGATCGTGCCGCAAAAGTCGAGATTTCTTTGAGAGGCAATCTGTGCACCTACCAGCCAAGTCGCCGATCCCAAAAAACCTTGGCGGTTAATAATCTCGTTCATGAGACGTCGGCAACCTTCCCGCTGACCCAGGCAGGGAAAGACATTGGCATCAATTTCGTCGGAAAAGCTGCGATACTTGGCGTCGGCGTGGGCATCCAACAGCGTGTCGTCCCAGGGCTTGAATTGATAATCGTCTGGAACATCCGGGACCGGAAACACGGGTCCCGTGAGGTCGTAGTCCATTCGATATCGTTTGAAATAGGTTACGCTCATCGCAGCGGGGACTCTTCGATTCTTGTCCCGGAACGAGGCGGAAATGCTTGCTGATGGGCCGATTTACTCCACGGTCTCAGCCTCGCCACCCGTTCCTAAATCCTAGAAGCATCAAACACTTCCGTCAACGTAATGGCGCGGAAAATACTCCCTTGGTTGGTGGTTGAAAACGCTTGGGAAGGATGGTCGGGTGCCGCAAAACCCGTCATATTCGGCAAATCGAGAATTGACGGTTTTGAATTAGATTGCTTGTGTTTTTGGGCAGTCAAAAACCGATATCTAATGTGTGGAGATTCCTCGGACGCTGACTCTCTCCCACCAGATTTTCCCCACCGGCATTATTCCCCGCTATTTTTTCCCGCCACGCCATCTTCCGACGACGGAGCCGAAGAATGATGCGATTTGGAACTCTCGCGCGCTGCGCGACGTGTGCATTCTGTTTTTTCACATGGATCGCCCCTGGGAACGCCCTTCACGCACAAGATCGCTGCGCGCCGGGAACGTTGTTCCAATGGAGCTACGATCCTAGTTACGAAGGCGGTCCCGACTTGGAAGCACCGCTTGTAACCGACCGTCCCGACTTTACGGAAGCCAGCTCCACCGTGGGCCTTGGCGTGGTGCAACTTGAGATTGGATATACCTATACCTTCGATCAAACGCCGACGGACAGCACCGAAAACAATTCCTACGGCGAGCCGCTGGCCCGCATCGGCATGCTGGCCAACTGGTTTGAACTGAGATTGGGATGGAACCATGCCAACGAGATCGTCACCACCGCCGGCGTGCAAGCCGTCACTAGTGGATCGGAGGATCTTTACATCGGCGTGAAGCTGGGCCTCACGCCCCAGTCGTGCTTGCTGCCGGAAATGGCGCTCATCCCGCAAATGACCGTGCCGACCGCGTCGACGAATAACTTTGGCGCGGGAGAAGTCTTGCCCGGCGTGAACTGGATCTATTCCTGGGAAATAAACGACTTCATTTCCACCGCCGGTTCGTCCCAGATCAATCGAGCGCTGGACGAAATCACCATGCGGCCTTATCTTGAGTTTGCCCAGTCTTGGACCATTGCCTACTCGTTGACCGACGAACTGGGGGCCTACACCGAATGGTTCGCCCTCATCCCCGACGGCGCGAACTCGGCCTTGCCCGAGCATTTTTTCAACGGCGGGTTTACCTATTTGTTTTCCGACGACATTCAGTTCGACATCCGAGCCGGAGTTGGACTCAACGACTCGGCCGCCGACTACTTCATGGGACTAGGATTTTCGATCCGTTCGATCAACGGGCGGTTGCCCGCTTCGCCTTGGTAAGCGGCGGAGAGCATGCGGCCGAGCCGTTCACGTCATTCCCGCGCAGGGGGCTGTCGGTTTAAGGTGGCCGCACACGATTGCGACGTGCTGGCGCCTGGATTTTGATGGGTCTTTTTTTGTTTGATCGTGTTCGCGGCTGCTCTCGTCGGGAGGGAGAGCGGTTGAGAGCGG
>JAJDEH010000051.1 GCA_029259935.1 Planctomycetota bacterium | reverse complement strand
TCCCGTAGCTCAAACTCAGCCGGCGGTTAATAAGCCCGTCAAACCACCAGCCGCAACCATCACGCCGCCTACGCCCTCAGCGGCACCGGCAGTTCCGGCGCAGTCTGCAACATCCGGCACGAACACTCTGCAGTTCGGATTGCCAACAACGCCCGCCTTCGACTGGCGAACAAGATTCGTCAAACCGTGGCCGATTCTGATCGTGGCTGCTGCTTCTCTCACGACATTTGCATTGGGTTTGCTCCTGGGCTCTTGGATGTACTCCTCAAAAGAGAAATCCGCGGCTCCGATCGTTTCGTCGCCGGTTAAAGGGCCTAGCCATCCGCCCTCATCGTCGGAAGTCGCGGTTGACCCCGTCAAAGAAACACCGCAAGAGCGGCAGCGGCTTTTTGCCGACGGGCAGCTAGAAGCACCACCGGGAACAGAAGCACAGAAACTGGTCATTTGGAATCAGAATAACGGTCAAACGGGCAACCGCGGTACCAAAACGAGTATCGTCCGCTTGTTTCGAGCCGACCTCGAAGTCTGGGTGAGCGACGAAATCGAAACACCATGGAAACCGGATGGTCCTGCAGACACAACCGTCGCACTGCCCTCGCTTCGCTTTGATCGCCTTCGCGTGGAAGTCACCGCGTGGTATGGCAAGGGCGGCGGATTGGCCGAACTGCAACTATTCGATGGAGAGAAAGAGATCGCCCAAGGTTGTCCCACACGCGCCAGTTCATCCTTCGATCCTCGATTTGTCCCAGCGACGATCAATGACGGAATTATGACCTCAGACCGGTTGGGCTTAGGCTACTGGCTTTTGCTTGCTGAGGTCCCGGGCTGGATTGAGATCGATGTTTCGCGGCCTGCGGTAAAAAACTCTGGAGTGATTGCCGACGAAATTGTTCTCTGGAATTCCCATAATTCTCACAAAAACAACTCCGGAACGAAGGCCTTCGACCTGACACTGTTAAAGGATCGCAAAAAAGTTTGGTCTAAGGAAAAGGTCACGTTGCAGTGGGAACGAAACCGAGATCATTTTCTGTCAGTCAAGATGCCCCAGATCAGCTTCGATTCCGTCCGCGTTGATGTTAGTGAAAGCGAAGGCTACCCTGGATTTTCTGAAATCGAAGTCTTGCGCAATGGGGAAAATATTGCATTGGGTTGTCCCACCCGCGCCAGTTCCTTTCAGAGCCTTGCGTCAGCGCCAAGCTGTGTTGTTGATGGCCTACGAAGTTCGAGCCATTACCTCGTCGGGTATTGGCACGGCTTGAATCCCGGCAACGATTGGATCGAAGTGGACCTCTCCTGCTGCAATAAGGCAATTGGTGACGCGAATCAACAAATCGGAGAATACTATTGCTTCCAAATTGACGATTGGCCGCGAGGATTGCCGTGGTTCGCTCAATCGTCCAATCCGCAACTCCGTTTACTGGCCTTGAAGGCTCAACAGGACCTTGTTAGCAACGCCGACTTAGTTCCTCTCGCCGACCAATGGTGGGATTTGTCCGAGCAGGCCGCAGGCAAATGCCAGGATCGTCTGAAAATGCGGGCGCTTCGCCGCTACGCACAAGCCATTCCCCGCGTCGACAGCTTCCTGCGTCGGCGCATCGAACAGCGATTCTATTCTGAAATCAAGAAGCATGACGAACGAGACTATCTCTACTTTCATCCGATTGCGGCCGTCTCGGGAATCCACAACTCGAAAATGGTGCGGACGTTCAGAATTTCGATCAACGGACGGCCATTTGACTACGCACTCTGGATGCATCCGCTCAGCAACAATTCGTCGCGGATGGCATTCTTCACCAACGGGAAGTATCAAACTCTGACCGGAAGCGTAGGGATTCACGATTTGACACCGTCACCGCCCGCGACACCGCTAACGTTCCGTGTGGAGGGCGACGGCGAAACTCTATGGCAGTCCGAGCCGATTCAAGAGCTTAATGTGACGACCCCCTTTCAGGTAGCAATTTCAGGCGTGCAACGTCTGGAATTGGTGGTTCATTGCCCCGGCTCCAATCACGCCGCCAAGGCAGTCTGGCTCGACCCGCGCCTGAGCCGTTGAACGGCTGATTGTCATTAACAAGCAATAACGGGAAAACTGAGGCGCGGTGGCCTACAATGTGAGTGGCTCTCGTTGATCATGAAAATCACGAAGTAAAATTCGAGGATTCGACGAAGGACTCGCCGAGATCTAAGCGGTACGCGAGGAACTGTCGATTGAGTGTAAGCCGATGACGGATTCGTTTGATCCTTACGACCAATGGCTTGATATTCCGCCGGCTCAGCAACCAGCGAATCACTATCGATTGTTTGGGCTTCCGCTCTTTGAAAGTGATCCCGAGGTGATCGCCAACGTGACCCAGCAGGTCATGGCGCGAGTGCGGAAGTTTCAAATAGGGCCGCGTTCTGAGTACTCGCAACGCCTATTGAACGAACTGGCCGCCGCCCGCGTCTGCCTTAAGGATGCGGAGACAAAAGCGAAATACGACGCGGAGTTGAGGGCGCAACTTGCCACGCCGAAGTTGCCTCCCGTAGCTCAAACTCAGCCGGCGGTTAATAAGCCCGTCAAACCACCAGCCGCAACCATCACGCCGCCTACGCCCTCAGCGGCACCGGCAGTTCCGGCGCAGTCTGCAACATCCGGCAAGAACACTCTGCAGTTCGGATTGCCAACAACGCCCGCCTTCGACTGGCGAACAAGATTCGTCAAACCGTGGTCGATTTTGATCGTGGCCGCTGCTTCCCTCTCGATATTTGCATTGGGTATGCTTTTGGGCTCTTGGATGTACTCCTCAAAAGAGAAATCCGCGACTCCGATCGTCGCGTCGCCGGTAGAAGTGCCTAATAAACCGCCCTCATCGTCGGAAGTCGCGGTTGGCACCGTCAAGAAACCACCGCAAGAGCGGCAGCGGCTCTTTGCGGACGGGCAGCTAGAAGCACCACCGGGGACCGAAGCCCAGAAGCTGGTCATTTGGAATCAGCATAACAGTCATGTTCGAGACCGGGGAACCAAAGCCTGTATCGTGTATTTGATTCGAGGCGACCACGAAATATGGGCCAGCGACGAAATCGAAACAGCATGGAAACCGGATGGACCTGCCAGCACGACCGTTGAACTGCCCTCGCATACTTTTGATCGCCTTCGCGTGGAAATCACCGCGTGGCATGGCCCTGGCGGCGGACTGGCCGAACTGCAACTATTCGATGGAGAGTCAGAGATTAGCCATGGTTGTCCCGCCCGCGCAAGTTCATCCTTCGATCCTCGATTTCCTCCGGCCACGATCAACGACGGGATTACCACATCTGCCCAGCATAGCCTGGGCTACTGGCTATTGCCCGACCGGGTCCCAGGTTGGATTGAGATCGACGTTTCCCGGCCGGCGGTCGACAACTCTGGAGTGATTGCCGACGAAGTGGTCCTCTGGAACGCGCACAACGCCCTGGATAACAACGTTGGAACTAAGGTCTTCGACTTCATCTTGTTGAGAGACGGGGAGAAGGTCTGGTCGCAGGAAGAAGTCACGCTCGCCTGGGAACCAGACCGTGACCATTCTGTCTCGGTCAAGGTACCGCAAGTCGAGTTCGATGCCGTCCGCATTGACGTCCGTGAAAGCGAGCGTCACGCGGCATTGTCTGAAATTGAGGTCATTCGCAAGGGACAAAACATTGCTTTGGGTTGCCCAACTAGAGCCAGTTCATTTTTCGACGTTTTGGCGAAGCCAAGCTGCGTCGTTGATGGAGTCCGAAGTTCGAACCGCAACCGTGTTGGACACTGGATTGGCAAGGTTGCCAATGAATGGATCGAAGTTGACCTCTCCTGCTGTGATAAAGCAGTTGGTGATATGAATCAACAAATCGCGAAGTATTATTGCTTTCAAAGGAACGACTGGCCGCGCGGTTTGCCGTGGTTCGCTCGGTGCTCCGACGCACAACTCCGTTTGCTGGCGGCAAAAGATCAACAGACCAAAATTTCTGACTCCGAGTTGATTTCGGTGGCCGACCAGTGGTGGGAATTGTCCCAACAGGCCAGCGGTCTTGCTCAAGACAGATTGAAACTACGAGCGCTTCAACTCTACGTCGAAGCCATTCCGGGAGTCGACAGCTTTCTACGCCGGCGGCTCGAAGATCGCCTCCATACGGAAATCAAGAAGTTCGACGAACAAGACTACCTCTACTTCCAACCGACCGCGAAGTCATCAGGAATCTACAACCCGAAGATGGTACGCGGCCCCGGATGCTCGATCAACGGAAAGCCCTACGAATACGCCCTCTGGATGCATCCGCTCACTAAACACTCGTCGCGAATGGTCTTCTTCATAAACGGGCAATATAGAACGCTGACCGGAAGCGTGGCGATTGATGATACGGCGCGGGCAAATTCCACGACGCCGTTAGTTTTCCGCGTGGAAGGCGACGGTGAATCGTTGTGGCAATCGGAGCCGATTCAAGAGATCAATGCGACGAATCCCTTTCAGGTAGACATCGCCGGCGTACAACGTCTGGAATTGGTGGTCGATTGCCCCGGCTCCGTTCACTTGGCCCACGCCGTTTGGCTCGACCCACGTCTGGGCCGTTGAGTGCCGACGCTTCGTTATCGCGCTGTGTACAGCTTCTTCGCGACATCCCAAGATTAGTACGGAGTTTGCATTGTGTCCGAGACCTCTCCACCGCCGAATACGGGTTCCGATAAAGAAAAGGAACGCCTTCGCCGCGTCGTCGAGCAACGTGGATTGTCAGGTGCCGCCAACGATTGCAAATGGAGTCGCCTTCTCGACGCGATGCGGCAACGAGAAAGATGGCGGCCTTCGTATCGTTATAAGTGCGTTGATGGTCCGCCCTCGCGATGGGACGTTGAATGGTGGTGTCACCTCCCGTTCCCGATGATGTCGGTGGAATGGTTCGACATCTGTTTCCTTCAGGAAATCAGCCGAGGCGCACTTGTGCCTCCTGAAATCGTCAATCACTCGGACTGGATCGTGCGGATACTGGATGAAGCTCGATTCTGCTACGATGTCGTTGGTGATGTAATCCGGATTCATGGCTACTTGCCAAAGTCTCTCGATGACCTGGACGCCAGGGCCTTGAAGGAATAGGAACGAGCCACGGGGTCCACCACGTGAAATGAAAGTGGCGGGCCATGAGATCACTGATCCGAAGTGCTAAGTTCCGAGACAAATCCGATAAGCCAAAACGACGGAGTGTAGGGTGTTTACTTGCACGCACCTTTTACAGAGCGCCACACAGCCTCTACCACGCCACCTCAATCGCAATCGAGGACAACCCATGAAGTCTATCTTCGCCATTATTGCCGCTGCGACGGTTTGCTCCCTTGGAGGCTGTACTGGTGACGAAGCACCGCCGTCGACGGACGGGCTGAACCAAGCAACGCAACCAGCGCCATCAGGGCAAGCGAAATTGCCCATCCGCAAGGCGGATTCGCAATCCCCCGTGTCCACGGGCTCGCCGCCATCGCAAGTTGTCGCGGACGCCGGCACCGAAACGGGTGCCATGGCGCTGTACCGTCAAGCACAGTCGCTGATGAAGGCAGGCGAACACGAGGAAGGGTATGCAACCGCGAAGAAGGCCATGGCGGAATTCATTGCGGAAGACAACACGCTGGCGTGGATGCTGCTGGAATCCATTCCACTGAAGGAACGCCGCGTCGATGTCCACTTCAACATGGGACCGGCGGAACGCAACCTGCCCGAGAACGGGATTGTCAAGCCGTTGAGCTTCCGCGTTTGGTCCACGGGCGACGACGAGTCCTTGCTGGAGATTCTTGACTTTGAAATTGGACGGGTCAACGGCGAATCGCTGACGGCGGCAATTGGCAAGTCCGAACGAATGCGTCACGCCAACTTCGGCATCCTGCCAACGGATGCATCTTACGAAAAGATCAAAACCGCCGTCATGAAGGTGGTCAATCGAAACGCGGACCAATGATCGGCCTCAAGAATTACTGCGTTTTTCGCTAGGCGGCGGAACGTCATTTTTCGAGCGGCCTGATATGCAGTTGTTATAATCGAAGCGAGCTGGCGGGCAGTTGCCATTTATTGAAACAGCCCATCGCGGCCGCCACCGTATCAACGAGGGAACCTCATGAGAATTCACCTGGCCTTGTCGTTGCTGTCCGCAGTCATTCTATACAACGGACCGTGGAAATGTCGCGCCGCCGACGCCCCGGCGCGGCCCAACATCGTGCTCATCATGGCCGACGACATGGGTTATGAATGTGTGGGAGCCAACGGGTCGAAGTTCTATAAGACGCCTCATCTCGATCGGCTGGCCAGTGTCGGCATGCGTTTCGAGCATTGTTATTCCCAGCCAATATGCACGCCGTCGCGAGTGCAGATTATGACGGGCCGATACAACGCGCGGAATTACGTCAAGTTCGGCCTGTTGCATTCCAACGAGATTACCTTTGGCAACGTGATGAAGCAGGCGGGATACGCTACTTGCATCGTTGGCAAATGGCAACTGAAAGGAGGTTTCGAGGGGCCTAACAAATTCGGCTTTGATGAATACTGCCTGTGGCAACTGACGCGGCGGCCTTGCCGCTATCCCAACCCGGGTCTGGAAATCAACGGTAAGACCGCGGATTACACCGACGGCCAGTACGGTCCCGATCTGGTGAGTGACTACTTGGTCGACTTTATCAAGCGGCATAAGGATGAACCCTTCTTTGCCTACTACCCGATGATACTGCCGCATTGGCCGTTCCAGCCAACTCCTGATTCGAAAGACTGGGACCCCGCCGAGAGGAAAGAGTGGCCGCGCAAGAAATGGAATCGCCCGCACTTCCGCGACATGGTCGCCTATGCCGACAAAATGGTGGGCAAGGTCGACAAGTGTCTTCACGATTTGGGCATTCACGAAAATACGTTGCTGATCTTCACTTGCGACAATGGCACGTACACCGGCATCACTTCTCCGTTTCAGGGCCGGCAACTCAAGGGGGGCAAGGGATCGACTCCCAACGCCGGCACGCACGTCCCCATGATTGCCAGTTGGCCCGGAACGATAGAGGCAGGAACGGTTTCACAAGACTTGATCGACTTTAGCGATATGCTGCCCACCCTGGCCGATTTGGGCGGAGGCCGGATGCCGGCTGATCGAAAAATCGACGGCCGCACCTTTCTGCCTCAACTGAGGGGCGAAAAAGGCAACCCACGCGATTGGGTCTTTTGTTGGTACGAGCGAGACGGAAAGCGCGACGGCAACGTCAAACGTTACGCGCGCAACCAGACGTACAAGCTGTACCACGACGGGCGTTTCTATAACATCCCGGCGGACGAACTAGAACAGAAACAGTTGATGCCCGACGAGATCGACACCAGCGCCAAGGCGATTCAAGCCAAGCTCAAGGCGGTCATCAACGAGATCCATGCCGACGAAAAGGACTTTCCCTACAAGGATGCCGCCGCCCAGGGCAAGAAGAAGAAAAACAAGCAGCAAAAACCAAAGGCGGGAGAATGAAACTTCACTGCGAGGCACCGATGAAATTGCTCGTTCACTGCGCGGCGGCTTGGATTGTTCTTGGCCTATCTATCGTGCAAGGATGGGCGGCCGATTCGGCGCCCAACTTTGTGTTCATCATCGCCGACGATTGCACCTATCGGGATCTTGGCTGTTATGGCGGCCAAGCGCACACGCCCCATATCGATCGGCTGGCGGAAGAAGGGATGCGGTTCACGCACTGTTTTCAAGCCGCGCCGATGTGTTCGCCCACCCGGCACAACATCTATACGGGCCTGTACCCGGTCAAAAGCGGCGCGTATCCCAATCACACCTTTGTGAAAGCCGGGACGAAGAGCATCGTGCAGTATCTCAAACCGCTCGGTTATCGCGTGGCGCTCAGTGGTAAGAAGCACATTGCTCCTGGCGACATTTTCGCCTTTGAATATTCCGGCAAAGGCAACAATCCCGACCCGGCCGCGATCGACAAACTGTTCAGCGAGTGCGCCGCCTCGGCGACGCCATTTTGCCTGTTCGCATGTTCCAATGAACCCCATACGCCGTGGAACAAAGGCGACGCTTCCCGGTACCCGCCCAAGGACATCAAGTTGCCGCCCTATTTCGTCGACACCCCGCAAACACGTCAGAGCATGTCCGAGTATCTGGCCGAGATCACTTATTATGACGGACAGGTCGGCACAATCCTCGATCTGCTGGAGAAGCACAAGCTGGCCGGCAACACGATGGTCATCGTGACCTCCGAACAAGGATCTTCGTTTCCGTTTGGCAAATGGACTTGTTACGACACGGGCCTGCAGTCGGCGTTTATCGTCCGCTGGCCGGGGAGGGTGAAGGCTGGCAGCGTGAGCGACGCGATGATCGAATATGTCGACGTGGCACCGACCTTCGTGGCGGCGGCGGGAGGCGTGCCCGAGGAATCCTTGGAGGGTAAGAGCCTGCTGCCGGTATTCACCGGCGAAGCGAAAGAGCATAAAGAGTTCGTGTTCGGCATTCACACCACTCGCGGCATCATCAACGGCTCGGATCATTTTGGTATCCGTTCGGTGCGCGGCCGCCGCTACAAATACATCTTGAACCTCTCGCCCGACGTCGCGTTTACCAACGCCTGCACCAAGTCAAAAGAATTTCTCTCCTGGAAAGCCAAAGCCGCCAGCGACGCCGAAGCCGCCGACAAAGTAAGGCGCTATCAACACCGCGCGGCCGAAGAACTGTTCGACATGGAAACCGACCGGTTCGAATGGAACAACCTGGCCGCCGATCCAAAATACGCACAGATCAAGGCCAAGCTCAAAGAACAGCTAGCGGCCTGGATGACCGCGCAAAGCGACCAAGGCCAACAAACGGAACTTGAGGCGTTCGAGCACCAACGGCGTGGGCGCAAGAAGAAGTCCGTTCGGAAGAAACGGTGAGAGCTGGGAAATTGGACAATCGGTGTGTGTTCTCTAATAATGTTCTGAGGGCGTTTGAGGAGCAGCTAGGAGAATCGCAGTCATGACTAGACTTTCCAACACTGGAGAGCAACTCTTAAAGCAAGCCTTGCAGTTGCCGGAGCAGGAGCGAGTCGAGTTGGCGGCAACGATCATGGAGACTGTCGACGGGCAAGTAGACGTGGCCGTCGACGAAGCTTGGCAGCATGAGATCCGCAAACGCAGAGGAGAAGTCGTTAGTGGGCAAGTGACGACCGTTTCATGGTCAGAAGTCCGTCGCGACCTGGGGCTACCCGACGATGCCGTCGAAATCCTTTGAATTTCACCCGGAAGCCAGGCAAGAGCTCAACGCAGCGCATCAGTGGTATGCCGAGCAGAGCGAAAAGGCTGCGCAAGAGTTTGCGCAGGGACTCGCTCACGCTTTGGAGAAAATCAGTCAGTCGCCTGAAACTTGGCCAGTGTACGAAGACAACATTCGCTTCTATGTTCTCCATCGATTTCCGTACATCGTCTTCTATGAAGAGTTGGCGAACTCGGTCGTTGTATTCGCGGTGGCCCACTCCAAGCGAAAACCCAACTACTGGCGAAAGCGGCCGCCAAGCTGACCTATTGGGGCAGTTGCGAGAATCGCGATCACCGGTGCGCCCGAACACTAAGCGGCGAATGGTCGCTAACGACGTTCCAGCAATTCGGCGATGTGCAGGACTTCAATCGCGTGGCCTTCGCGGTGAAGCCGACCGCCTATATTCATGAGGCAACCGGTATCGGTCGACACCAGCACATCGGCCCCCGTCTCCAAAATGCAGCCCATCTTTTCGTCGACCATCGCGCCGGAGATTTGCGGATAGCGAATGGCGAAGGAACCGCCGAAGCCGCAGCACTGATCTTGCCGCGTCAGTGGAACGTACGTCGCGCCTGCAACATGCTCGACCAACTGCTGAACTTCCGTCGACTGGCCAAGCATTCGCAAGTGACAGGCAAAATGACAAGCGACCGTGCCGTCGAATTTCGCGCCAACATCCAGAACTTGCAGCTTGTTGACGAGCAGATCGCTCAGTTCGCAAGTTCGCTCGGCAAGCTGCTTGGCCCGCGCGTGCCACGACGGATCGTCTTCCAGCAAGTGGGGATACTCGACCTTGACCATCGCCGCGCACGATCCGGACGGCGCGACCACGATGTCCTCACCTTCAAACACCCCGATCGTGTGTTTCGCCTGCTGCCGGGCGAGGTCGGCATAACCGCTGTTATACATCGGCTGTCCGCAGCAGGTCTGCTCGCCGGGAAATTCAACCTCGTGCCCCAATCGGCGCAGCAAGCGAACCGTGGCAATTCCCGCTTCCGGCCGAATCACGTCGCCTAAACAAGTAATCATTAGCTTCAGTTTCACGGCGACATTCTAACAACCGCCACACAGGCCGTCTTCCCGTAGGGCAGCCTTCGCTCGTCTTTGTTGAAATGTCCGGCGCTTCGTATACATTAAGAACGACCATTCCCGCCCTCTCCCTCTTGCCCCCGAACATTCATGGACATGCGTTATATCCTCGTACTGCTGGTTCTAATTCTTTCCCTCGCCCCCTTGCACGCCGCCGAACCGGAACTGCCTCCGGGAATCAAAAACACACAAGACCCCAAAGACAAACCGCTGTCGCCGCAAGAGGCTTTGAAGCGAATCGAAGTGCCTGACGGATTTGAAGTCACTCTGTTCGCGGGCGAACCGGATGTCCGCCAGCCGATCGCTTTTGAATTCGACGATCGCGGCCGGTTGTGGGTTGCCGAGTTCTATTCTTATCGCAATTGGCAGCCGAAAGGCAACGATCGCATTTTGATTTTCGAGGACACCGACAACGACGGCCGCTTTGACAAACGAAAAGTCTTTTGGGACAAGGGCAACTATCTGACCGGCTTGCAGCTTGGCTTTGGCGGAGTGTGGATTTGCAACGCGCCGCATCTGTCGTTCATTCCCGACCGAGATGGCGACGACGTGCCGGACGGCGAACCAATCGTCTTGCTCGACGGTTGGGGAACTACCGGAGTTCACAATGTGGTGAATGGTTTGACCTGGGGACCGGACGGCTGGCTTTACGGTTGCAACGGAATTACCGCGCCGTCCAAAGTTGGCAAACCGGGTGCGCCGGAGAAAGAGCGAACTGAATTGTCGTGCGCTATTTGGCGATTCCATCCGACTCGCCACGAATTCGAAGTCGTGGCGCACGGTACGACCAATCCCTGGGGCCTCGACTACGACCAACACGGACAGTTTTTCTTTACCAACTGTGTGATCGGGCATCTTTGGCATTTGATTCCCGGCGCGCACTATCAGCGCATGTTTGGCCAGGATCTGGACCCGCACAGCTATGGCCTGATCACGCAATGCGCCGATCATCTGCACTGGACCGGAACCGATTGGACCAAGGCCCGCGGCGGCGAACGTCATGATTCCTTGGGCGGCGGCCATGCCCACTGCGGCGCGATGATCTATCAAGGCGACAACTGGCCCAAAGAGTATCGCGGAGCAATCTACACCTGCAATGTGCATGGCAACCGCGTTAATGTCGACCGGCTGAAGCGAAATGGCTCGGGCTATGTCGGGCAACATGATAAAGACTTCTTTCTCACTCATGATCCGTGGTTTCGTGGAGTGGAATTGAAGTACGGGCCCGACGGAAGTGTATTTGTGCTGGACTGGACTGACCTTGGCGAGTGTCACGACAAGGACGGGATTCACCAAGACAGTGGCCGCATTTACAAAGTCAAATACAGCGTCAACAAGAAAACCAACCCGCTGAAGGCGATCGGCGATCTATCCAAACTATCGAATACCGATTTGGTTGATCTGCAAACGTCGCCAAACGCCTGGTATTCACGTCGCGCTCGGCGAATTCTCCAAGAGCGGGCCGCCGAGGATGAGAAGCTGGCCGATATTAACGCCCCGCTAATGAAGATGCTCCAGGAAGAGGAAACAACGCACCAACTGCGAGCATTGTGGACACTGTGGGCCACCGGCGCGATCGACGACAAGGTCCTCGCCGCGAAACTGAGCCACAAGAACGAACACGTTCGCTGGTGGGCCGTTCAGTTGCTAAGCGAAGACAAGAAAATCTCCTCGAGCGTTGCCGAGCGATTTAAGAACATGGCGGCGAAGGATCCGTCGCCCCTGGTCCGGCTGGCGCTAGCGTCAGCGTTGCAACGACTGCCACTTGAGAGTCGTTGGGACATCGCGACGGCCATGCTGTCCAACGAGTCGGACGCCGATGATCAGAATCTGCCACTGATGATGTGGTATGCGATGGAATCCTTGGTAGCCAGCGATTCCAAGCGGGCATTGGCTTTGGCCGTGAAATGCAAGATCCCACTCATCCGCCAATACATCGCTCGCCGTATTGTCGAAGACTGAGATTGAGCCCAGCTTGCACGTCGGCGGCAGACTAGTCAATCATCCGTTGACCTACGACGATCGATTGCCGTGGGCGGGCAATATGATCAGTCAGGGAATCCGATGACGGGGTTTTCCGATGTCTGTTGAATCGTACGTAGCGCCGTTTTCGCGGCAAGTTGGACCGTGATGTAGTCGTCTTGCAGCATCGCCGTCAGCGTGTCAACTCCAGTCTTCGACGGCGTGCCGATCTGGGACAGGGCAATAGCCGCGGCCGCCCGAACGACCGCTCGTTTGTCATTGAGCGCATCAAGTAGACTCTTCTCAACTTGCTTTGCGCCGGGACCAATGGCCCCAATCGTCTTGACCGCACTCTCTCGAACTTTATAGTCCGGATCGTAGATCAGTTTCGCTAGGGCGGGCGCGGCTCTGTCAGCCAAAGGTCCGAATTCCGCCAGCGCTTTGGTAGCGTTCATGCGCTCGCGACTCGACGTCTTGCGAAGCTGCTCTACTAGTACGGGCACCGATTGCGGCGCGTGCTGTTTGAGGAACTGAATGTCACACTGCTGGGGCTCGGACCAATAATTGGGAGAGTTGGGCCAGCCTTTGAATGCTTGGATCATCAGCGGAACGGTTTCCGGTGGTGGCCCTAGCTTTAGCAGCGTCCTGGCGACATGCGCTTTGCCACAGTCTTCGAGTGACTCAACGAGTATGGCCTGAACTCGATCGCGTCCTCGCGGCGTTTCGGCCAAGCCGAGAGCGGCGTTTAGACGAACCTCTTCGGCGTCCCCGTCGAGAAGCGCTAGCAGAAAGTCGCTTACGGGCCGCAAATCGGGATTGATTTCGAGCCACATTCCGGCGGATATTGCCCGTTCGGATAAGGTGCCCTCTCGGCAGTCATTTTGAACAAGTTTCAAAAGGCGACGGTTGGATGGATCGATTCGAGCTAGCGCCTCAGCGGCCCTCGTGGATAGGAATTCGTCCCCAAGAAGGCGTTCCAATGCGTTGGTCGCTGGGTTGGCATCTTGTCCAATCGCTCCCAACGCAGCGATAGCGACTCCATCGTTCTCAATATGTTTGATTAGTTTGGGTACCGCGTTGGCCGCGTGGGGACCAAATTGCTCCAAGGATCGCTGCGCTTCCATGCTAACCGTTGACGAGTAGGCACAGCATGAACCACCTAGCCATCCGCTAAATTCCTCGATGTCGTCAAGGGCGGTCACCAGTGCGGGAATGGCCAGCATCGGTCGGCCGCGAAACTGTCCAAGGGCCGCCGCCGCATTGCCGCGCACGTGGGCGGACGGGTCTTCACGCAGCGCGCTGACTAGCGCTGGTGTTACTCGCTGGTCCGCGACACCAAGTTGTCCCAACGCCTGCGCCGCCGATCGCCGCAACAGTTCCTGGTCTTCGCGCAGCGCCCGCAGCAGCGAATCGATGACTCGCTTTTCAACCACCCCTATGCCAACCAGCGCCGCAACGCCATATATGGACTCGTCAGCATCTGCTTCGTTGACTTTCAGAATGAGGTCGGGTACCGACGCTTCCGCCACCGGTCCAATTTCTCCCAGTATGATCAGAGCCCGCCGACGTACGTCGAGCGACCGACTGCTCAATGCTTGGCGAAGTGTGGGAACTGCTTCCCTACGCATTGCGGTCAAGGCATCGCGGGCAGCGTATTGAACCTGGAAGTTGATAAGGCCATGACCATGGTTGTTGGGGGGCAAATAACTGGTGTCGTCGGCGAGAAGACCAATCAATTCAGGAATCGCGGGCTTCGCTTCCAGCCCAATTTCGGCCAGCGTCTCGGCGGCACAGCCACGGATGTTCGGCGATGAGTGCTTTAACGCCTCTCGCAGCAAAGGCACGGCGGCTTGCTCAAGCTGAATAATGATTTCGTGGGCAAATTCGCGTACGTCATCATGTTGACTTGCAAACAAATCAATCAGTTGAGGTAGAACGCAAATCGCACGCGGGCCCATTTTCTTGAGCGCGGTCGCGGCATCGCTGCGTTCCCCCCAACGATCGCTGTTGTTCAGTAGTCCAACCCACTGGAGGGCCTGCTCTTTTTCACGGACCGCTTTGCGCGGCTCGTCCCCGCGTGTTTCGACTACATCGAGGGCCAACATCGTCAGCAAGAAAATGGCAAGGGCAAAGCGATTCACGGCAAGTCCTCCTACCGTCAATATCCACCAGCCGCCTGTGAAAGGCAACAACAAACACATTCCGGTTCAAGTGGAATTACCAGGCTCCCGCAGACTCATCGGATGTTTGAGTTCCAAAGGTGCCCGCAAGAGACGAAGATCGTGCAGGAAACAGGCTGCGGCTGGTTCGTCTGGCACACCCTTATTTCCGATCCCCGGTGGTGGACGACACCATCCGCGGTGCCAACATGATCAAGCCGACGAAGGACACGCATGACGCGATTGGTTGCACGCATCTGAGTGCGTGGGTTAAACTGCCGCCCTGGTGCGAGACGATAGTTTGGGTCTGTTTGTTAGGTTTTGCGCAGTTAAGAGGCGACGGAGCCAAGCGAACAGCGGACCTGGAAAATACACCGTCAAGGCGACGCTTGTCTCTTTCGACGGGAAGACAGCCCGGCTCAAAACAAGCGACGGCCGCGTGATCGAGGTGGCCGCCAACTCCCTTTCGGCTGACGATCAGCGCTACCTGGAAAACGTCGAGAAGTAGACAGCCTCGCCTGCGGTAAACCACGGTGCGGCTCGGCTTGAATACCCCAATAAGGGTGCCTTGAAAGCGCCCAGTGGTAAACGATGCATCCCTACCTGAAGAACTTCCTGTGGCTGCTCGTCGTGGTTGCGGTCGTGGTCGTCATGGTCACGTTCAATCGCTACCAGACGGACGAGGAACTCTTTGGAGTCTGGAAGCTAGAGTGGATACAAACCAATGGAGCGCCGAAACGACGCGAACGCGAGTTGTGGGTATTCCGACGCGGTCGATTGACGATTATTCGTGACGACCCCCGTCGCGACGTCGTCTTGGACATGTCCTTGAATTTGTCCGCGTCACCCAAGCAAATCGACACCGACGGCTCGTGCGAAGCCGGCGCGGTTCCACATGTCGGAATGTATGAAATCGTCGAAGACGAGCTTCGCGTGGCTCAAGGATTCTCGCTTCTGCCGCGTCCGCGAGAATTCGAGACGTCGCTGGGTGACTTGAGAACAATTGCCGTTCTCAAGCGGTTGGATGCAAGCGAAAACACTTCCCGAAAGATGCTGGGTGAGTTCTTGGTCGCCGAGTTTGGTCCGCCCATCGAATATCCCGATCGACTCGAATCGGATGAGGCCGCCAAGCAGTTTATGGAAGAAATCTGGTCAAAGCTCGGCGAACCACCGGAAACCCTTTCCGAAAAAGAGGCGGTTGTTTACAACGTCGTATGGATGATCAAGGAAGTGAACAACGGCGGATTTCATCAGTTCTTCTACAACCATACGGGCCATTACGCCACCGAGACCGCCGGGGCGCTGCGAACGATCGGCGCGCCCGAAACGGCTCTCCTGGTCGAAGCAGGATGTTCTCTATTCCCGGGAGGTCGTCCGGCGAAGGACTACCAAGAGCGGCGCAAGCAACTGGATAAGTTTTCCTTGGACGATTTGGAGACACTCAGGACTCTCGAGAACCGCTTCTTCTCGCGCCAGGAAGATCTCCATGGCTTACTGAAACGCTTTTGGCTGGCTGAAAAAACTCAAAGATCGGCTGAGAAGGCAACCACTGATTAAGTGAGGAACGGAAAAAATCAATCGGGACAGTCGGTGTGCATCTCTAATTCTGTTCGCACCATATGGCTTCGGCTTTCGGCGTAATCGACCAGTACTTCACACCGTCCGATATCATCACTAGCTGAAGATATCCAAGGCCCTCGAAGTAGGTGAGCGTCATCTCGGCTGTTTCCAAGTCGATTTGCAAGATATTTTGCGCCGACTGGACACAAACAAGTTTTTCATTAGAGCATGCACACAGTTTTTGAAAGTCAAACATCTCCTAACCCCCTACGATTTTACATATTTCTCAACCACCGTGATGAGTGAATCGTGGTCGATTGGTTTGCGCAGAAAATCATCACAACCTGCGTCGAGGCACTTTTGTGGGTCATCCGTGGTCAGGGCTACAATTGGTTCGTCGAATCCGCGGTTGCGTAATTCCCGTATTGCTGACCATCCACCAAGTTCTGGCATATTCATATTCACGATTGCCACGGGCTCTTGACTTGCAGAATCATGTTGAGCCAGCGCGATTTCAATTCCTTCCCTCCAGTTTGACGTGCACGTAGTTGCCAAATCCAAATGGCGGAATACAGTCGTGATGATTCGCTCCGTGAGAACGTCATCGTCAATGAGAACAATCGACTTGGAGACGGATCTGTTCGCAAGGCCTGTGGCGTCGTTCTGCATCTGGTTCGCATACGAATGGGCAAGACATACATTGGAAGAATGTCGGCCCGAAGCTGGTTTCTGACAGGAAACCGCAAATAATCTCGAGATTTTTTCGCGGCGCGTAAACTGGCCGCTGACAAGTCTTTGAGCAATAGCAAAGCGTGGTCGAAGTTTAGACGCGCTAAAAACCCCAGATCCATGGCGATCCGGGGTTGGACCCGCCTAATCGATTAATGCTTCCGCCTCGCGGCCTAGCAAATTGGCGGCCAGTAACTCCCACCAGAATTCGTCGCTGTCCTCCCAAGAAGACTCATCGTCTTCTTGAAAGTTTTTTTGAGCCGCCAGCAACGCATCCGTCGCCTCGGCTCGACGCTCCTGCTGATGCAATATCATGGCTCTGAGAAAACCGAGATCCGGAGGCAAAGGTTGTTGTGAATTGTGGAACTGTTCATAACGTTCAAGTGCCTTCATCGCTTCAGCGAAACGTCCCCGCCGGTATTCGACCAAAACCAGCATCCGCTCGTGCATGCCGAGCGAAAAGGTATCGTCGCTGGGGATGCTAACTGCGTTCATGAATCGAGCTGCTTGAACGATAAACTCTTCATTTGTCGGGATTACCGACACCGCATGTGCAAGCCGATGGCAGTCGATCCAATGGGTGCTGTCGCCGAATCGGGATAACATGGTGCCACAATGACGGAGATAGCGTTCATCCTCTCCGGCCCAAAGCAGCAGCAGTGACTGGTCGACCCAGAACAGCGGGATTTCAGGGTCTGTGTCAATCGCCACTTGCACCGTATCGATCGCCTCTTTCACGTATCCCTGGAAAAGCAAACTCTCGGCGCTGGTGTGAATTTCATTGGCCACCGCCTCGTCGGTCGGCCAGACGATTTCCCGACCCCTCACCGCGGCCACGCGAAAGCCGAGATTGTTGTAGTGCCTACTGATATCGAAACTTCGACGGCGGGCGCTACGGCAATGATCCGCGTTGCTATGCCATCCCCCGCCTCGATACGCCTTCTCTTCGCCGGCCGCGGGACCCCAGGGGTCGATCACCGCGGCAGACGCTAGATCGTACTGGTACCAATCCGAACACCACTCGTGTACGTTTCCCAGCATGTCGAACAGTCCCCAGGCGTTGGGTGCCTTTTGACCTACTGGGTTAGGGCCGGCTTTGTCATGCTCGTATTGAAGGCCCTCCCAGTCGGATGAATCATACGCACCCTCGAAGTCAACCTGAGAGTTGCCTGAGTACCACGCGATCGGGTCCAGCGCCGGTGCGTTCTTTTCGCTAAGAATGACAAGCGTTCCGGCGTGGATTTCGGACTGAGAACCGGCCCGGCAGGCGAATTCCCATTCAGCTTCGGTGGGCAACGTGTATTGAAATCCTAGCGGGAGTTTGCCGGACTGGATATCGATCTTCGTGAGCCTGCGGCAAAAGGACATCGCTTCGTACCAACTCAGTTGTTCGACAGGAACCTTGCCAGGGGCTTCCTGAAAACGGCTCGGGTTGTACCCCATGACCTGCTCGAACTGGTCCTGAGTGACTTCCCATGTGGAAATGTAATATGCCTGCGTCAATTGAACGGGATGAGGCGTCTCGTTGTCTCTGCGTCCGATTTCATGGGATGGGCTTCCCATAAGAAACTTGCCCGGTGGAACCAAGCGAAAGGTAAGCCCTGGCGTACTCGTAAACTCGACATCCAGCTTGAGGTGTTCCGCCCATTCCTGCTGAATGGTTAGGGCGTGTCGAGCGGAAAACGGCACCTCGGCAATTGGTGGCTTATCCGGCGCTTTCGAAACAGAAGTTGGCGCGTTGTTGCCACCGGGGGAAAGAGCCCAGAACAGCGCGCCCAAGAATACCAACACGACCGGTACCAGCCAAAGTAACCCGAATCGCCCGGATGCGGCACGCTTCGCAGGCACATCGGCGTCCAGGTAATTTCCCAATGACGCTGCCATCCGTGCCGCCGTGGAATAACGGTCTTGGACCTGTTTCGACATCGCTTTCAAGCAGATCGCCTCTAGGCCCAAATCGACGCCTTCTCTGCGTTTGCTAGGCGGCTCGGGAGGCTTGAACGAGATTTTTCCCAGAACGGATCCAACGGACCCATCGAAGGGCAGTTTTCCGCAGAGCAATTCGTACAAGATGACTCCCAAGCTATAGACATCCGTGCCGGCACCAATCTTGTCTTGTTCGGCATTTACTTGTTCCGGCGACATGTAACAAGGCGTACCCAATACCGTGCGACTATTACTTAGCTTTGAATTGCTATCCTTTTCTCGTAGGGCCAATCCGAAGTCCATCACCACCGGTTCGCCCGAGTGGTCGACCATGATGTTGGCAGGCTTCAAGTCCCGATGCACGACACCCCGTTTGTGAGCCGCGTCAAGTGCCAGAGCAAGCTTCTGCATTAGCTTGGCGGTTTCGCGATTCGAGTAGGACCGCCGTCTAAGCGTTTCATTTAACGATTCGCCCTCGATGTAGGCCATCGTGATGTAATGCGTTCCCTCCACACTTCCTACATCGTAGACGGGGCATAAGTGTGGATGACGAAGCGTCGCCATCGAACGAGCTTCTCGATAGAATCGCTCGGTCCAGACGGGATCTTCGAGATAGTCAGGATTTGGAATCTTCAATGCAACCAGCCGGTCCAACTGATGATCCCGAGCCAAGTAAACTGACCCCATGCCGCCTTTGCCGAGCCGACGAACAATGCGATACCGTTGCGAGTGCCCGTGGAACGGCGTAACCTGTGGCGAATCCTGTTGTGCGTCATTCAACGAAACGAAACGATCCCCTTCATGCGAATCGTCCAGCCCGGACACGACGGTCTCCAACTCGTGTAGGTTGGGCTGCCCGGGCAGGTCGCCTTCGGCGTTTCGAATCAGGTCGATGAATGCATCATGATGAGATTCGTGTTCAAGCAAATCGCTACAGGTTTCACAGTCCGCGAGATGTTCTTCAATCCAAACCGCTTGCTCGTCATTCAGCTTGCCGACGACGAATTCTCGTAACTCCTGGTGAGATGGATGAAGATGCGATTTCTCGGTCATGAATTGGCCGCAACCCGGTTGCATCGAGTCTAGAAACAGATTTCGTACCGATTACATGTCTTCGGCGGCAACCATTCTGACCGCAAACTCAGGAAAAATACAAATCGTCAATGCAGTCAGCCGCCAATTGACGCAACCTTCTCAAAACACGGGACTTGGCCGTATGCACGGAAGCGACGGAAACCTCCAGTTTTTCCGCCGTTTCGCGCGCGCTTTGTCCTTCCAACACATGAGATCGAAAGATCTGGAAGGTGATCGGTTCGAATTGATTGGAAATCCGTTGCAACAAGCGTTGCACTACCGCGCGGTCATGTTCCAACTCGAACGCTCGCGATTCGTTACTGTGCGGGTCTTCCAGTTGGTCGAGTCTCTCCAGAAAACTGCTCCCCCCCGTCCCTCGAGGTAGGTTTTTTCGACGCAGGTAGTTTCTGGCCAGGTTGACCGCGGTCATCTTCAGCCAAGTCCGAAAAGCCCCCACGCGGCCGTTGTGATGAAACTTGCCAATGTCGCGGATTAGTAGGGACATCACTTCCTGAGTCAGGTCTTCAACGTCGCTGGCTTCCAGTTGATACCGTCGCAGCCACCTCGCAATCAACGGTCGGTACATCTCATCCAGTTCTCGCCAAGCATCCGGTTCTCCGCTGGTGAGTTGCTGGAGGAGAGAAATCTTCGTTGTATGCATGATGACCTTTCTTCACGGCGCGGCGACTCTTGACGGCGCGGCGATCAAGTCGACTGGTTCATGAAGATGAACCCGACTATTGGCGCAAATGGATTCTATCAAAAAGGCCAAGCAACGACTTGTGTTCGGCGTGTGCGGCAACTTTTCCTGGCGGGCTTGTGATGGACATCCGCAACGTGAGGAAAAGCCGTGAAAACGGCGACAGGACGACGAATGATGGAGGGCAGAATGATTTTTTCGTTCTCTTCGTCATTCAGAAGGATTCAGCCGTCATTCCCGCGCCGGCGGGAATCCAGCGCGGGCTGCGCATTTTGCCTGCCGAGCGGATCGCATGGAGACTTTCTGTTGGAAGGCGCGGTCACGCAGCATAAAATATCAATGGCCCGCTTAACTACTGGCTTCGAAGATTCGGCTTTCTAGTTCTTTTAGCAGGATGAGCCTTTTTTTTTGATCGGCTTTTCCGCATGATGGCATGTCGCTGTTGCGATGCGAGCTGGCTTGGCGGTGCCGTGGCC
>JAJDEH010000006.1 GCA_029259935.1 Planctomycetota bacterium | reverse complement strand
CTTCAGTTCATCACTGTACTCTCGCCGCTTCGAACGACGCTTCTTTCGAGTAGACTTCCGAGTCATTGTTACACTCCTTTGCAATTAGTTTAGCGGCTAAACTAAGCACTTGGAGTGTCCGGCAATTCGGCGCCACCTCATATTGCCACAAAGAACACGAAAATACACAAAAAATCCTCGCCGTCTTGTTTCGTGATTCTTTTTGCTTTTCGTGGCGATTGTCCATTCTCTCCTCGCGTTCTGAGTTGTGAGGTAGCCCCCAATTGTTGGACCACGGGCGAGCGATTCTTAGATAGATAGATAGATAGATAGAAGTAATCGAATCGTTCGCTTCGGGTGTTGGGACGTTAATCGGCCCAGCGGGCGGTCCAATCCGCATAGCCCATTACCAGGCCGAATCGCACTCGGCCGCAGCGAGAGTGGTGTCAAGGTGTTGCGAAGAGAGTGGCGTCAATTGATGTGTCAAAGCCAAGCGAGTAGCGAAACGTTCGTGTTTTTCCTTTATACGTTGACTGGAGAACGGTCGGATACCAATGACCGCGAGGGGACTGCGCCACTTGCTTCACAACCGTGACACGAGTGACACTTTCATTGCCCTCATGGACATTGCCCTCGTCGAATCGCATCGTGAGATAACCGCGTTCGGGGTCGATCCAATAGCGACGAAAGTCCCATGCGTTCTCTTCGTTCTTTTCTGGCTCAACGTGCCAGAACTCTAACAACAACGGTGCCGGGGCGTCGGTTGCTGATGGGTTTTGGACGCTGGCTCGATAGTCGCGTGCCCGTTTGTTCAGGAACATCGTCAAGTCGGGTCGCGCCGCCGTTTCGGGATGCCACAGACCACCCGTTACCAGGACGCCGTTTCGCATCACCGATTGCGCCCGATTGGGACGAACAAAGTTTTCCGTTTCGGGATCCACTTTGGAATAAAACGCGTCGATCTCGTTAAATACACTCAACCAGGTCAACGGAAGCTGACGAACGGACGCCACCCACCCATTGAAACTCTTATTGGATTGTTTGAGACTTAATCGTTGCTCGGGACTATTGGCCCTACGGGTTTCAATTCGTGACTGCGTTCGTGTTCGCCAAACCAAACTGGCGGTGTCGTCCTGAGTCACTACCGCGACGTACGGCTCGATCGAGTCAGTGGCCGCTTGGATTTGATTGCGCAGGTCGTCGAGTGACTTTGGAAAATCGCGGATAACCACGCGTGCATCACGTTGAACCCCCGGCAATTTCGTGAGGTCCGTGGGGCCCGATGAGGGATACTCGAAAACGAGTTCCCGAAGATTGCCCGAATTGTCGCCCCGTGATATCTGCCAAAATCGAGGCAAATGTGTCTCAGGATCAATCAGCAGAGACCATTGACCACCGTTGATATCCAAAACTGCTTCAATCCACATTTTCCCTGCCTTCTTGCGCAGATCGGGCCGTCGATCGATGCTGACTGTTTCGTTGAGAATAATGACCTGCTCCCGGCCGTCCGCCATCGCGGCTATTAGGCTACCCACCATTGCTGACAGTTCGCTCGCAGTATCATCAGCAGCGAATATCGGCTTGTCGTAAATCAAATTCTTTACCGAATCGTATTCTTGATACCGGCCGGTGTTTTTGTTCGAGAAGTAGACGCCGTCCGTTCCGCTATAGGCCACCACTTCACCCATTGCATCACGCCACATCGAAAACCGTTCCGCATCGCCGGACAACGATCGAATGTGAATCCATTTTCGGTTCTTAAGTGCTGCGGAAATCTGCTGTAGCTCACTGGCCCATGACGATTCCGTTCCAAGCCCCGTAATAAACATGAGCGCGACGCAGGCGGCTGCAGCAGTGACTAATGACAGCACAACCCTTCTCCATTGACGACCTCTGTTTGGAACTATCTTTCCAGTGAAAAACGTCTCGGTCTGCCTCTCAAGTCGCCGGCTGAGTTCTGGAGGAACAGGTTTCAACGAAGCCTCACGCATCAGTTCTTCTACTTGATTTTCAAAACTCATTTCTCTGTCTCCTCGAAAAGTAGTTCAGGGCAGCGGCGACGCAACTGTTCACCCAGGCGTTGGCGACCCTGGAAATAATGTTGCCGTGCCGTTGCTTCGGCGCATTGCAAGGCCCCGGCAATTTCTGCAAAACGACAGTCGTTCAGGATTCTCATGCACACAGCGATCGCTTGGCGGCGCGGCAACTCTCCGACGGCCTCCCAAAGATTCTCGCCCAATTCGCGTGCCGTCGCATGTTCGTCAGGCCTGGGCGCCGATTCGACAATTTCTATCTCCGCGATGGAAGAATGCGATCGGGGATGTCGACGAATCGAGTCATAGGCGGCATTCGCGCAGATCCTCAGCAGCAAGGCACGTGGATTGGCATGCCGCAGGATCGTCCCCCGCTTCTTCCACGCGGTAGCAAGCACTTCCTGGTAGGCGTCTTCCGTGTCCTCCGGACATTTCAGAATGCGCCAAATGGTGCGAATCATCGTCGCCTCGTTGTCGCCAACGAGTTCCATTAGGTCGCCTTCCCGCGAGTTTGGGCACTCTTCAGGCCGTCCCACCAATATCTCCTGAAAGCACAATCGAATCCGACATTGTGACGATGTATAGAGGTAAACGCGGACTGTCGTCGAAACGTTTAGTAAATACGTCGTCAATCACGGAATATCGCGAGGCAAGGCCGGAAAAATGATCGCGGGACTCATTTTGGGGGTATGACGCGAATTCGAGACTCTCGGGCAGTCCGAAACTTTTTACGGCGCCATGCACGCGGGATCATCGCCTGCCGTTGCTTCTGCCCTGTCGCACATATTTTTTCAGCAAGGCATGCATCTCCTTCACCACGGCCGGATGGTTGCGGGATATGTCGGTGGTCTCTTCGATGTCTTTGCCCAGGTCGTGAAGCACCAAGGACACGGGGGTGGCGTCATCCAAGAGCTGCGCCGTGGTTTTTGGCCCGTTGACCGTCAGCTTGAAAGCACCCTTGCGGATGGCGAAGGTGCCATTGCTGTGATTGTGTACGATCGCTTCGTGAAAGGACTCGGGGCGCGCTTCTCCTGTCAGCGCCCGGAAAAAACTTTGGCCGTCTTCGGCGGTCTGGTTGTCTAATTTGATGTTCAACATCTCCGCCAGGGTCGGGATGACATCATTGAACACGATCGTCGTTGGACAGCTCCCGCCCGGTTTGATTTTTTCGGGCCAGCGGACGAAGAACGGCACGCGGTGTCCGCCTTCCAGCAGGCCCGCCTTCCAGCCTTGGAAAGGCCCGTTGCTGTCGTGACCGTAAATGGCCGTTTCGCCCCGGACCCACCTGGCCCGATACCCCTTGGTGCGATTGACCGGCCCGTTGTCGCTGGTGAAGATGACAATCGTGTTCCTTTCGATTCCAAGATCGGAAATTTTGCGCAGAATCTTGCCGACATGGTGGTCGAGTTCGACGACGAAATCTCCGTACGCCCCGGCGCGGCTGGTCCCGACGAATTCCTGGTCGGGGACGATCGGGTTATGCGGTGTCGTCATCGCGTAATAGAGGAAGAACGGCTGATCGGGCCGAGTGCGGGTTGCCGTCTCGACGAACTCGCACGCCTTGTTCGACAGCGTCGGCACGAGGCGGTCCATCGTGTAGCCTTCGGCAATGATGTTGTCGTCCCGGCCATACCACTGGCCGTACGTTTGCTTGGCTTCCCGCGACGAAAGGATGGGAATGGTCGTGGCCCGGTTGTTTTCGATGAAGGTGCAAGGGTTCATCTCCGCCGATCCGGCCGTGCCGAAGGAGTAGTCGAAGCCGTAGTCCTTGGGCCCTTTCAGGGCGGGTGAGGCGAAGTCGATGTTTCGGAAATCCTGGTAGTTGGGATGAACGCGGATAGCCTCCCGCGCGCTTTCATCGCGCAGCTTCCAATCGATTCCCTGGTGCCACTTGCCGACCAGTCCGGTAAAGTAACCGGCCTCCTGGAGCAGATCCGCGAGCGTCTTTCGGCCCGGCTCGATTAGGGTGCCGGCAAAATTGGCCAGGTTGCCGCCCGACCCCAGCCGGGTGCGCCACATATACCGGCCGGTCAACAGGCCGTAGCGGGAGGGGACGCAGTACGATCCCGAGCAGTGGGCGTCGGTGAAGATCAGGCTTTCTCTTGCCAGCCGGTCCAGGTTGGGCGTGGGGATTCTGCTGTCGCGGTTGAGGATGGTGACATCGCCATAGCCCATGTCATCGGCGAGGATGATCACGATGTTAGGCCGTTGCGTCTTACTGGGCGCAGCCGAAATGTCTTTGGGTGCGGCGAACGTCGCCAGCACCAACCAGCAGGCTAGGATGAATAATTTCCTTCTCATGGTGTTCTCCAAAAGCGGCCGGCAACTGCGCGCGGTGGACGTTTGGGCGGCAGTGGTAACGGAAACAACGAAGGCGGCAGTGTTGTCGTGCATAGGTGTCAATCTAGTTGAGGTTGGCGTTGGTTGCAGCCCTCCGGTTCTCCTTCTTGCCAAGGGGGAGCTAGTGAGGGTCTTGGACGGCGCGAGCCGCCGGTGGTTCGGACGATGCAATCATCCAGACATAGCGTCCCATCGCTCAGTCCCATGCGCCTGCCTTTCAGTTCGGAGGAGTACACGCCGGTCATTCCCGCAAAGCGGGGCAACTCACGGAGTGTAACATACAAGCGATTGCCAACACGGTTCGTCTTGTTCTTCATGGTCATGCCCCAAAAAGTAGACTCGGGAAGGAGTTAACGCGACGCGGCGTCGCTCCCAACATGGTGAATTGTTGCCAATAGGTTTGCCATTTCTGCAAGCGTTTCAAACTGGGTAGGCGCGTGAATGCGTGTGCCCGCGCGCGGTATCCAACGTGCGCCGCCTGCTTGCCCGGCAAGCAGTGAAACCTTGAGAACGATTGAAAACGGGTCAACAGCGAGGTTGTTCTGAAATCTGCCCCTCTAACGCCGGCCCGTCACCTGCTCCTTCCCTCATTCTACAACATTCAACGCAACCCTGCACGCTTTGGTTTGAGCGGACTCGCATCACCGTTTGGATGGCGCGACAAGCTTGGTGACGTGCGAGCGGCCGGTGTCGAAGCTGAGTTGTATTTGCAGGTGGAGTGGTTTCATTTGACATACCGAGGGATTCTGGAACTTGCCACAAGAAGCACGAAAACTCACCAGACTTCGCCGTCTTTTTTCGTGAATCTTTGTGCTTTTCGTGGCGATTGTCCTTTCTCTCCTCGCGTTCTGAGTTGTGAGGTAGCCCCCAATTATTGGACCACGGGCAAGCGATTCTTAGATAGATAGAAGTCATCGTTCGCTTCGGGTGTTGGGACGTTAGACGGCCCTGGCGGTTGGGCGGTTCAAGAACTGATGACGTCGCTCATCGTCAAGCCTCCTTTGTTTGTTGCGTAAATCGTCGGTGCGACGAGTTTCCGGCGTTTTGATTTCGCCGATGAGGCCTCCTGAATGCGAAACAGGCAATTTCCCGCAAGTGGCGGTATCTTCCCGCGTTAAAGCAGAAACGAACGTTTTCCACCGATGACCTTCATAGCGCGAATCCGCATAGCCCATTACCAAACGAGGGGATCTCAGACATGACTCCCGCGCGCGTTGGGGGATGCCACTCCCTATAGCTTCTACTCTGTCGCCGGTTTCACTGCCTTTTTGGTTATCGGGCGATTCCGCCAGACGTTGGGAATCTAGTTACTGACGTCGATCGCATCTCGTTCCATCGTGTGTTTCTTCGCTGCGATTGACTGGCGAGCAGCGCGGCGGGACTCCAGCACGGATTTTCCAGACCTTCGGTGACGGTCATACTCCCATGTTTCTAGAAGAGACAATCCCCACAGTTCAGGCCGCGAGACTTGCCGCCACACAGAACAGCCTGTTGAGAATGGGACCGTCAGCATCGCCATCACAGCGACTAAGATCAATTTTTGTCGCATCTCGGCCTCGGAAATGTGAGTATCTTGGCGGAGGATAGCGAGCCAAGGCGAACGCGGCAATCTGAATCGAACAGTTCATGCTATCAAGGAGTTTTGACCGGCTGATGCCAATGAGGGCAGCTTCGGAAGTGAATTGGCGGATGCCACCCCGGCAGTTTGGCGGAAACGTAAAAGTCACGGTCAATCAGAGGCGGTCGACCCAAATAACGGTCGTTTAGAAACGCGTTTGCGAAAACATTTGAGTATATCGGACGAGGGCACGAGCAATTTGAAGTTCACGCGGCGGGCGCGAGTGATGTTGATTTCAGACCGACGTTGCCGCCCGCTCACGTGCAACGTTTTTGTTATGCGGCGTTGTTGACTTGGTAGCGTTCACCTCCGCAAATGATGATGCCGACGCCAGACAAGACGACAAACGCGAGCAGCGCCAAATTGTTGGACCAGTGAAATCGGCTCATCAAAGCAAATCCTACAGCCGACATTGCAATCAACGCAAGAACTGAACGCAGGGAGAATGTTATGGAACGTCGATGTCTTGTTCGTGCAAACACTAGGTAGAGAGAACCAAGCAAAAGAACAATTGATTGTCCCGTTGCTAACAGCAAACTAGATTGTCCTAGTGGTCCTAGGGTGACCCGTAGGTCTGGAATACTGGGATATGGGCCTGCGAGGTACCCTAGTTCATAGATCCCATATTCACCGCCTGGCCCATAAACGGTCCAATCATAGACACGATACGGGCATATTCGCGGCTCGGGAGCAATGCGGTCAATGGTGACTAGGCCGACCAATACCGCGAGCAACAAAAGAATCAATCGCAACCACATATATCATGCACCGCGTCCTAGTGCCGCACAAAAACGAATTGCGATTTATCCGGCTGCTTTGAGACGGAAAGATCGTGCGTTGAACTTTGCCGCTTCGTGGCCAGCGGCTATGCGGATTCAAAGAGGCCACAATGCGTGCTGAGGCCATCTTAACGAATGGCGAAGGTGATTCGCAAATCGACGTAGCCTGATGTCGGGCGGGAAACAGTGTGTTGTCGTGGTGAGAAGGAAGATTTTGGAGAGTTGGTGCCTACGGCCTTCCAGCTCTCGATTCCAGAGTGGTCCGATCGGTCGGGTTGAAGTCGCGTGATTCATGAGCGTCATCCGTCTGGTGGGCGAAAGGGGTGGTACCAACTCGGGCGAGCCTCGCTGGTCATCACGTCCCACCAACGCGGACGGGAGTCGACAGTTGCCGAGCGAAGCGAGCCGACCCGACCTATTCCGGCTCGCGTTCATCCGATGGTTATTTGGCCTTTTGGATCGCCGCATCCAACAGCGATCGCCATTGTGACTCTTCTCGCTCTGATGACAGTGCTTGATTGACGATCAGCCAATCATCAATTGGTTCTCTTTGGGCATATTTGCTGAACAAATTGTAGAGTGAATAGTAAGCGAATGTCACAGGATCGGGGAATTCCAGATCGTCGTCCTGCATGGCCGCAATGGGTTCTTGATACCTTGCGGCGACGTCGCCGATGTCCTGCCCTTGTTGGGCAGAGGCAAAAGCATCATCGGGTAATGACGTATCCACCGTTTGATGGGTGCCGCGGACCGTTTCCACGTAACTGATACTCGGGTGGGTGGAACAGTATTCGCGCCATTTTGATAGCGCATGCTCGCCAAGGAGGAAGTGCACCCAGCACTTTCCATCGTTGGGCAGTCGAGCGAAATCTTCAGCGAGCGTGTGCATTGTCGTTTGATTCCTGAACTGCGAATTCAGGCAAGATGACGCACGTCGGCCACCTAACGTCGAAGCTGACTGGGCCGCCGCCAATCAGCGTTCCACTCGGTTTCCAGCGGATCGGCGGCTCCGGTCCAGCGTTTCGTTAGGTTTCATTTTGTGTTGCATGATCGGCGTGATCTATTTCTTCTAGTCTCCATCTGTTGTGGGCTTGGCCAGATGTGCCGCAAGTTCGCCCATTCGATGAATGGCAAGAAGTTTATCGATTCCGGCTGCCTGGTAATCTGGTTTTTGGGCTTTGAGATGGCGGTACACGCGAAATACTTGAAGCATTCCGGCGTAAGCATCATTTCCTTTGACACCAGAGTCGAGTTGGGACCGGATGCTGCCGGCAAGGAATGCCGCGAGAAACACCTGTCTATTGGCCACTTCTTTTTCGCCGTCCATCCATGGTGTGTAGTCAGGCGTGATCTTGATCTGGACGGTATCGCTGCCATGCATAAAGTCAACCATGACGCTCGCCGCAGCGCCGCCCAACTGTGTCGGCCATTTATAATGGGACATTCTACTTTATTCACGGATGGGGCTTGGTTTGACTGCATAAATGCAAAGGCTGCTTGCGCTTTCAATATCCCCCATTTGAATTGCCCGCTACTGCGCGTCCGCTTCTGGCGAAGCGGCGCGAATCTGGTCCAAAGCTGTCCAGTAGTCGGACAGGGACTGGCGGCCCTTGGCAGTGATGAGGTAGTCGGTGTGGGGGATCTTGCCGTTGAAGCCTTTTCGCACCTCGACGTAGCCGGCCCGTTCCAGCTTGTCCATGTGCGACGACAAGTTGCCCCGGCTCAGACCCAACGTCGACAACAAGAAGTTGAAGTCGGCAAGGTCGACACCGGTCAGAATCGACAGTATCCGCAAGCGGACCGGTTCGTGGATGATTCGATCAATGCCTGTCATCACGAGCTCGGTTTGTCTGAGGGGTCGACGCCCGATTGGGCCACTTGTTTCAGCCGTCCCAGCATGACTCGACTGTAGAGATGCTGTACGACTCCCGTCAGCAAGCCGTAGCCCATGACCGGTATCACCATGTTGAGTCCTTCCCAGGGGCGTCCGGTGAATAGAATCGGCACGCCGGCAACAGTCAAAATCGCGTGGGCCGCGTACAAGATCGGCCACAACAGAGCCGGGAATCCGACCATGGGACGCATCAGCAGCCACAAGCCGACAAGAAAGGGCACGACGTACAGGGCTGAAATCGGCTGCATGTACGCGGCGGGAATGTCGACGACGAAGCTCACCACGACCGACGCGATAATGCAAACCCCGAAACATCCTCCCAGCACCAGGCCCCAACTCTTTTTGCATTCACCCGGAGCCGACAGGGCGACGTTTCCTTCCTTGGCGTACAGACGCTGGACCATCCTTTCCATGAGCTTGCCGCCCCACACGGGAATAGAAAAGTAGATGACCGCCGCACTCGCCAAAACAAGCACGGGGATCAACGCCCAGAAAAGTAGTGTGTTCCCCGAGCGATAGGCTTCACCAGCGAAGTACGACCCACCCGCGATCGCGGCGAACAGCACGACAAAGACGATCATGAATAGCACCGCGCCCAGGCCGCGATTTTGGGCGTACGCGCGGGTCCATTTGCTGATCGATTGCGCCTCATGTGGCGCGAGTTGATTGGATTTCGTTGGCCAGGGGCTCATCACGATTCTCCTCGTCAAAACCGGGTTGATTTGGCGGCTGGCGGGCCCATGGGACCCCCTCGCAATATTGTTTGCATTACAAACTAGTTTTCAATGCAACCCTTTATTCGACGAATTGAGGGCCAATCTTGGCGAATTTCTGCCGCTTTCACAGGAATTCCGATCCGGGGGAGGGGTCGAGCCATCCTTTGCTCCCCGTCCCCGGTATTGCCCGCCACTCAGAATTCCGCTCGTCTTGCAGGAACCCAGGATCTCAAAACGTAGCCAGGCCCGTGCCATCAGAATTGGCCCCCGCGCCGACTTCTTCCAGCGCGGAAGCGACCGACTTGGCGACCTTTTGAGTTGTCCCGGCGTCTTTCAGATCGGTCGAGAGGTCGTTCCAGGCAACCGCTTCTTCCGAGAGGCCGATCGTCGATGCGATCAACTCGCTGATTCCAGCCGGGTCGTCCAGTCGTAGTACATTTTGGCCTAGCAACTTTCGCCAGCACTTGAGGATCTTGGGGTCGTCGTAATACGACGTCAGATTCGGCAAGACATAGTAGATCTCGAACTTCTCGCGGGCCTCGTCCACGATATCACGGATCGGAATGTCCGCCTGCAGCTTGTCGCCGAAAACGTCGAGCACTTCGCGGCGATTTACCTTGCGGTAAGGCAATTCGTCGCCGATCAAGAAAGCGTAACCCTTGCGGCCGCGTTTCTCGAAACAGTCGATCGACGTCTTGCGGGCCAAAAAGTAAAGGGCCAATTCGTACGACTCGGTTTGCTGGCCGCCGCCGCCTCCTTCAAGATAAAGGCGGCCCAAGTCGTCTTCGATCTCGTTGCCCGACTCGAACTGGCCAACTTGCAGCGGTGCTAGGTCGCAAGTCGCATCGCCAATGCCTCCCACGAGAATCGCCGGATCTTCCAAGTAGCCGCGCCGCAGTAGCAGCTTGAACAACTTGCAGAGATTCTTTTGCAGAACTCGCGGCACGCGATGCATCGAACCGGTAACGTCGAACAGAACGGAGACCGCCGTGCTGTTGGGATGGGCTTCGCTGTCGCGCGATTCGCGCGCGCCGTCTTTGATCCGCGCGGGATCCATCAAGCGATTCACTCCGGCCGACACCCGCTGAGCGCGAATGTCTTCGTCATAGCCAAACGCGGATCGTCCCGTTGCACGCCGGTGCGCGGCGCGGCTTCGATAGTGGCGATCAGACCAAGCCGTGGTACCCATGATGTTCTCCTTTCTAAATTTGTGAACTAAGACATCTCTAGGTGACAAAATCGAGGAGGACCATACACATCCTCCAGTAACTCACTAAATTCCTCATGCAGTATCCAGGCATCGCGCGGCCGCGACGAAGGGGAATCCGCCAGGCACTCCAGCAACGTTTGGCGGATCTCGACGGGCACGCGTTTTGGGATGAATTTGGATCTAGGATCGCCGCCGGCCAGCCACGCCATGCTCTTGGCCGCTAGGTAAATGTCCGTAGCCGGTGTGGCGGGGCGGCGCTGATAACACTCGGGCGGATACCACGGTTTGAACTTCGCGGGGACAAATTGCAGCGGCGATCCTAGTCGCTCGGCGTGCGTCCATCCGGCCAATTGCAAACCGTGGTTATCCGCATGGAACAAAAGGTGCGGCGGCAGCACCGCTCCGTGAATCCAGCCCAGGTCGTGCACGTGTCCCAGCGCTTCAAGCGTCCGCTTGAACATCCACGCAATGTGGCGGCCATCCAACCCACGCGGATATCGCTTGCGGATCGCTTCCGCGGTGTAAAAGCCCTTTCGCCAATGAAAGGCGGTTACCTGCCGCGTAGCAAACTGAAATGTTTCAACAGGCCATGGGAGATAGGGTTCGTCGTTGAATGGCTCATCGTGGTGAGCTTCGAGCAATTCGTTTAGGACCTTGCACTCCTTGATCAGCAGCTCATCACCAATCGCCGTTCGTGCTGTCTTGAGAACATACGGACGATGGCGATTGAGGGCGTAATGGACATCGCACGCGTCGCCGGTCGCTAGCCGGCTAACAACCTGATACCCGCGACTCGGGGAGCGAATTTTGGCTGGCCGCTTCGGCTCTTGCCTAGCCAATCCGTCGAGCCAGGCGAGCAGTGATTGTGTTCGTTCACTCCAAATCGATCCCGTCCATTCACGTTTGATGAACTGACCCACACGGTTTAAGGCGAGCAACAGAACAAGAACCAGAGACAGAACAACGCACAGGAGGGAGAATCCACCAAAATCGAAATCGCGCGTCAGCGTTCGCAGGGCGTCGATCAGTGGTTCAAACAGCTTCATCGCATCGTTCCCTTAACTCGGCGGCTCCCGCGCCTAAACCGGTACAACTCGGCGGGCCGATGCCCAACGTCTTTTTCAAGTTGCCCCGTCGGCGCGAGCATTTCGGTAGCCAGCATGCGGCGGCGGAACGAGTCCTTATTCAGCGGTCGGCCGATAATCGTTTCGTGAATCACTTGAAGTTGCCGCAACGTGAATTTCCGCGGCAGCAGTTCGAAGCCGATCGGTGCGTAGTCGAGCTTGCCGCGCAGTCGCTGGACCACCAGTCCCAGGATCTCGCCGTGGTCAAAAGCCAGCGGCAAGGCCTTTCCTTTCTGGCCGATCGCCTGGACACGTCCGCCTTGCTCGCCTTCCCACGGCACGCGCAGAGTAGCCAGCCGCGGCCCTGTTTCATTTTCGTGATTCGCCGGAAGCTTGGCGGCATCGACCAGCGCGTAGTAGGCGATCGTAATCACCCGCGTTCGCGGATCGCGATTGGGTTTGCCGAAGGTGTACAGTTGTTCGAGAAAAATTCCGTCGACGCCCGCTTTGGTCCGCAACACGCGAGCCGCCGCGTCGTCCAGCGCTTCATCCATCTGCACGAACCCGCCCGGCAGGCTCCATTTGCCGCGATCCGGGTGCTCCGCCCGTTGGATGAGAACCGCTCCCAACCCGTTTGCATCGGCTGTCACCAGCGCCACATCGACCGTGATCGACGGGTGTGGAAACCGCGAAGCGTCGTAGGCCGCCAAGAAAGCCTGTTCCTCGGTAACGTGCGATGAACTACGTTTCTGTCTTTTCTTCATGGCGACACCTTATATGCAATAAACATATATGCACATTGCATCTAAGGAAAATCCCGGCGGGGCAATGTGTTCCGGAGAATAGACGTAAGACGGTTTGAATCGCGGCGTTAGGGCGTGTTTCCGTCTGGCGTTTTCGGCCGCCTGCACGCGAGACACTTGAGTGAGGACCCAGCGAGCGTTAGCCTACTCACAGGTCGAAACTCGTTGATCTTGAGTCAAGTTCTAGCGACCAACGGAAGCGGGTTTTCGAGGTCGAGCGGTAGCTCGAAATTGGTTCGAGGCCCGGCCTCGTTAGTTCCCCAGGAACTTGGCATAGACGGTTTTGGCCTCGGCGATGTCTTCGGTGCCGCCGATGATCGCCCGCCCGTCGGGGAAGACGGTGATCACGTAGCCGTCCACTTTCAAACGCAACAGGAAACGGTTTTGGTTTACCTCGCCCACGGCGGCCAGCTTCTCGGCAAGCGTGTCGAGCGACAATTGCTGCTGGTCGGGGAAAGTGAGTTGGACCGCGTTGCGGCCGCACAGCACTGCCGTGTGGCTGCCTAGTCTTCCTTCCAGCCACGGGAACTCGCGACGTTTGCACGTTGGACAGTCCACGTCCGCAAGCGACTGAAGTTTGAGCTGCCGCGTGCGATTATTCCACAGCTCGAAAAACTGCAACTCGCGGCTGATAGCATCTCGGTTGCCGCTAAGAATCTTGATCGCCTCGTTGGCTTGGATCGACGCGATCACGTTGATGATCGGTGCAAGAATGCCGGCCGAGTCGCACGTGGGCGTGGTTCCCGGAGGCGGCGGGCCGTCCAGCATCAGGCAATGCAAACAGGGCGTCTCGCCAGGAATGATCGTCATGGTCTGGCCGTCGTCGCCGAGACAGCCGCCGTAAACCCAGGGAATGTTGTAGTGAACGGCGGCGTCGTTGAGCAGAAAGCGCGTCTCGAAGTTGTCCGTTCCGTCCATGATCACGTCGACGTCTTGCACCAGCGACTCAATATTGCCGTGGTCGACGTCGGCGACGATGGCTTCGATTTCTATTTGCGAATTGATCTTTCGCAGCTTGGCTTCGGCGGCGATCGCTTTGGGGATCCCGGCGGCGACGTCGTCTTCGTCGTACAACACTTGGCGTTGCAAGTTGTTCGTTTCCAAAAAGTCGCGGTCGACGATTCGCAGATGTCCCACGCCGGCCCGTGCCAGCGTGTTGGCCAACACCGAACCGAGGGCGCCGCAGCCGCAAATGAGCGCCCGGCTTTGGCTCAGTCCACGTTGTCCCTCTTCGCCCAGCGGCGGATAACGCATTTGGCGGATGTAGCGGTCAAGATTCTCGTTCATGGTGTTATTGACGGTTACCGGCCTCTTCGAGAAGCCTGATGAACTTTCTTCAGACTGTTTTCTCTTCTAGTTCGTAAACTCTGGCATCCATTTCGTTCGGCAGTGCAATCGGAGAAGAAATGACAATCGTGGCCGAATGCAGTTCGTCCAGCACGCCGCGGACGATCTCCACTCCGTCGTTATCCAGTTCCACTAGCGGTTCGTCAAGCAAGATCAACTCGGGCTCGATGGCCAACGCGCGAGCCAACGCCACTCGGCGACGTTCACCACCGGACAGGTTTCCGCAATCGCGACCGGCGAGATCGGCGATCTTGAATCGTTCCAACCACTTCTCGGCGCGGGCGATTCTTTCAGGGCGAGCCATTCGCCGCGCGGACAGGCCGTACATGGCATTATGCAGTACCGTTCCTCGAAACAAAAAGGGCGACTGGTGAATGTAGACTCGCCGGAGATCGGTGACGCCGACCTTGCATTGGCCCGTGTATTCACTCTCCAAGTTCGCCAGCACGCGCAGCAACGTCGACTTTCCGCTGCCGTTGGGTCCGAGGACGACGACCCGCTCGCCGACTTCGACGTCCAGTTCGGGAACGTGGCAGATCGTCTTTCCACCTTTGACGACTTGCAGCTCGCGCAGTTGAATCATGGCGGTCACGAAGCTCGCTCCTCGCGGCCCATCCAAGCCACCATCAGCGTGACCAGCAGCGCCATCACCAACAAAAACAAGCTCATGGCAATCCCGCGGCCAAACTCGCCACGCGCCGTTTCCAAGGCGGTGGCCGTGGCCAACGTGCGCGTGCGGTATTTGATGTTACCGCCGATCATCATCGCGATTCCCAACTCGGTGAAGCAGCGCGAGAAAGCGGTCAGCAGCGCCAAGGCGACGGCCAGCCGGATCTCGGAAAGATAAGTGAACCAGCGCCGCAGCGGCCCCGCGCCGAGCGTTTTCGCCGTCTCGGCGGCGCGTGGGTCGAGCCCCCGAATCGCGCCGTGGATCCAAGTGACGATAATCGGCAACGCCAGGCAAAACTCGCCCAGCACGATTCCCCAAGGAGTGTACAAAAGGTCGAGCGCGCCGAGCGGCCCACGGCGCGACAACAGGCCGTAGCAAACCAATCCGATCAAGACCGTGGGGATTCCCATGCCAGCGCGGAACAACACGACCATCACCCAATTTCCAACAAACTTCTTTCGCGCAAGCAACGAACCAATCGCGATTCCCATTCCTCCCGCCAGACAAACCGCGACGGTCGAAATCCACAGGCTTCGCCAAGCCGCGGCCAGCACCAACGGGTCACGCTGAACCAGCAATTGAATCGCTTCGGTCAATCCATCCCAAAAGAGTTGCATAGCGCTGCGCCGTCTCAGTCACCCTTGAGCCGGGTGGGTTCGAAGAGCTGCTCGCCCGCCATTCGATAGCCGCCAATCAACTGTTGGCCATTCTTGGAGATCAAAAAGTCGACCCAGGCTTGCGCAAGAGGGGCGTTGATTTTCGATGACTTCTTTGGGTCCACGACGATCACGGCGTATGGGTTTCGCAAGCTTTCCGATTGAGCAGTCAAAGGAATCAAGTCGACCTTCTTTTGAAACCTCAGATAGGTGCCCATATCGCACAGGATGTAAGCACGTTTCTCATCCGCCATGATAAGGCTAGGCCCCATCCCTTGGCCGCTTTCAATATAGTCGTGCCATGCGGGTTGTATACCAGCCTGCTGCCACAACGCCAATTCGCGTTTGTGGGTGCCGCTATCGTCTCCACGCGAGACAAAGCGAAACTCGCCTTGCGAAATCTGTTTCAAGGCGTCGAGCGCATCCGTATCGCGAATCTTGGCCGGATCACCCTCGGGACCGAGGATCGTGAAGTAGTTGGCCATGATTTCCTCATGCCGAATTCCATGTCCGGCTTTCATGAAAGCCTCTTCGGCCGCACGGGCATGAACGAGCAGCACGTCCGCGTCGCCCGCTTCGCCAAGTTTAAGAGCGGCTCCCGTGCCGACCGCGATGACGTCGGCGCGACACCCGTTCTCACGCTCAAACTCGGGGAGCAAATAATCCAGCAATCCGGAATCCCGAGTACTGGTCGTCGTGGCAAGTCGTAGCGTACTCGTGGAAGGCTCGGAGTTGCCGCCGCATCCAGTCAGTGAAAGCGAAACGGTCAACAGGGCGACGAAAAGAAAAGGAATCGTCTTCCGTACATCTAAACGTTGATTCAGTTTCACTGCCGCCCTGTCTGGAAAGATGCGCATCACGTCAGTCAGCGTCAATGCGGTAGAGGTGCGTATCGGTCCGCAATAGAAGCGCGCCGGCCACGGGCGTCGGCGAAGCCAGCGTCCGTCCCGTAAGTTTGTTCTTCGCCAGTTCCTCAAATGTCTTACCTGGCCGAATCACGGTGGTGGCACCGTTCTCATCCAGGAAAAAAATCCGGTTCCCGGCGAACAGAGGTGAAGCGGAATAATTTCCGCCCAGCCGCTGTTGCCAATGTTGCTCGCCCGTTGCGATATCCAGACAAGTGGCGACGCCGCGATCGCTGACGATGTATAACTCGTCGCCAACGGCCAGCACGGACGGATTGTGAGGCGCGCCTTTCTCCAGCCGCCAAGCGACGTTTGTTTCCGTAATGTCGCCTTTGCCGTGAGGATCGATCGCCAGCAGCCGGGGGCGGTCGTAAGCGGAAGAAACGAACACCAGGCCGCCGGCGTAAACGGGCCGCGGCACTACCGAGTAACCATCGGGATACTGAACGCGCCAAATCTCTTCGCCCGAAAGCGGATGATAAGCGACAACATGTCCCGCGGCGGGACAGATCACTTGAGGCTCGCCGTCGACTTCGATAATCAGCGGCGTGCTGAACGCGAACTTTTTGCCGAAGTCGTGTTCGGGCCGCGCGGTGCGCCAGCGTTCCTTGCCGGTGTGACGGTCCAGTCCGATAACGAATTGTTGATCGCCCCCGTCGCACGAGAAAATCAACACATCTTCAAAAGCAACAGGAGAACCGCCGGGCCCGTGTACATGTCGGTACTCGATTTGCGTTCGCCACAGCACTTTTCCTTGTTGCGATAAGCAGGCCGTCCCGTAGGTGCCGAAGTGAACATAGACTTTGTCGTCGATGAGCAACGGTGTCGGCGAGGCGTGGCTATTCTTTCGATGAATCTTGAGCGGCTCGTCGCGAGTAAACACTTCGATGTTGTGAAGCTCATCGCCGCTTTTCAGATTCAGACAAACGGCGCGCAGCGATCGTCCTTCATCCGTGGCGGTGGTGAGCCAAATGCGATCGCCGCTGACAACGGGCGATGACCAACCCAACCCGTCGATCTCTGACTGCCAGCGAATGTTCTTCGAATCGTCGCTCCACTCGAACGGCACCTTCGATATGTTGGACGTACCCTGCCCGGTCGGCCCGCGGAATTGAAACCAGTCGGCGGCGCGACTTGAAGTCGTTGCCAAAATCAAAACCGTTGATACGAAAAAGAAACGCGTAAAGGATGGGTAGGTCATAACGTTTTCCGAGGAGGGTGGTGTTAGTACTGGTAGGCAATCTGGCCTTCAGCCAATTGTTGTTTTGAACATTTCAGATTCGTAGGGCGTTGCCCTAGGCTACGGTGAACTTGGCCGTTGGCCAATGGGTTCCCGCAGATCCTCGTTTTCTGTTTTCCATGCTATTGGGAACTGACATCCTTGAGCCATTGCTGATGGAGTCCCGTCAGCCGCTCCACGATCTCGGGATGCTGTTTTCTTAGATTGTGCTTTTCACCAATGTCGTCCGCAAGGTTCACGAGGAATCGTTGGTCGTCCTTGCCGAGCGGGGCTTGCTTGCTGGTGTCGTTGGGGTGGCCGATCAGTTTCCAGTTTCCTTCGCGGACGGACCATTGAGCTTTTCCGCCGACGCCCCGGCCGGATTGCCAGTGAAACACCGAGTGCGTGCTAGCGGCGTCGGCCGACCGGCAGACGGGAACCAAACTAGCACCGTCGATCTTTCGCTTAGGCAACTCAATGCCGCAAAGTTCCGCAATGGTGGGAAACCAATCGATACTAACCACCAACTGATCGCGGACCGCCCCTTCGGGCAGCTTGCCGGGCCAACTGACAATGGCGGGAACTCGGATGCCGCCTTCAAACAGACTGAACTTCGCTCCTCGGTAGGGTCCCGCCGAACCGCCGCCACCAAAAGTTCTGACCTCGGTCGAATGCCCATGATCGGATTGGAAAATCACCAGCGTGTCTTCGCGCAGCCCCAAGTCGTCCACAGTCTTTAGCAGCCGGCCAATGCACTCGTCGGTCGTCGACACGAAGGCGGCATAGTTGCGGCGCGGCGATTCCAGGTGCGAGTACTTCTTCCGCCAACGGTCGGTGCCCTGCAGCGGATAATGGGGCGTGTTAATCGGCCAGTACAGGAAAAACGGCCGCTGCTTGTTTTTTTCGATGAACTGGGCCGCCTCTTCCACCATCAGGTCGGGAAAGAACCGGCCGTCTTGCCACACCTCTTTGCCGTTGCGCCACAGATCGTGCCGATTGGGTCCGTTCCAGTAGAAGAAGTGCGAGTAGTTGTCGATGCAGCCCCCCATGTGGCCGAACGAATAATCGAAACCCTGTCCGTTGGGCATCGTCTCTTCGACATAACCCAAATGCCATTTTCCCACGTGGCCAGTGGCGTAGCCGGCCGTGTGCATCATTTCAGCTATAGTGACCTGCGCGCTGGGCATACCCTCGGCCCCCTGGTGGGAACCGGCATTGTTGGCCAGTCCGGCTCGCTGCGGGTAACGGCCCGTCAACAGGGCCGCCCGCGACGGCGAACA
>JAJDEH010000050.1 GCA_029259935.1 Planctomycetota bacterium | reverse complement strand
CGGTACCTGAAGCGGGAGTCACCGTGATATCGCGAGTAGTCACCTCAAGATGGAAACCGTCATGCACGGTTATCCGCGCGGTGTAGAATCCCGGATAAGCAAAGGCCTTTTGTACCGCTAGGACTTCGGAACCAACGATGCTGGCGGTATCACTCGCAATGCTGCCATCTCCCCATTCAACGGTGAACTTCAAATACTTGTCATCCGCCGCCCCAATGATAGTTGCCAAGACTTGGTCTTCTATTGGCAAACTGGCCATGAACTGACCGGCTTCGATCGTAATCTCGCCCCCGGACTGCAGGCTAAATTCGGGCGAAACTACGTTGGCGCCACCATGAATGAAGAACACACGTGGGTCCTTTAGGTTGCCCTCATCATCGACCGCATCGTTGAAAATCTTGGTCGATACGGCGAAGCGACCATGCGATCGATAGACTTCATCAATGTCGAATTGGTGACTGCCTGTCACCTTGCCGCCGCTGACGGTTCTCTCCTGAACCTCTGTTCCGTCGCCCCAATTGATTTCGGCGTTCCAGCCATTTATGTCGTCGCCTTCGTACGTACCAACGAGGAGATTGTCTTGAGATGTACTAGCCACGAGTGGCGCGCCGCCGCTGTTAGCTACGGTAGCACCGTATACGCGAACCGTGGCGTCTGCCAGGCTGGCAAGTTCGTCATTGGAATCTTCGTCGCCGGAATCCTCGCCATATAGAATATAGCTGCTGAGTATTAGGTGATAGCAGCCTCTATCCCATTCAACCACATGTCGCAACTTCTCAAAGTTTTCGTCTTCTGTCTTGGGAATCGTAGCGTTAATAGTAGAAGTCACGTGGTCGCGACTACGTGACTCTTCCGAAATGTAAACCTCCGCCGTATATTCATCACTCTTCGAGAAACTCCGCGACGTGTGAACCTCGAATTTGCCTGGTTCAGGATTCTCGATCGTTGCAGCCGAAAACCACCCATCGCTCCAGTCGATCTCCACAACATAGCTGCTGTCATCCTCTGGAGCGTCGCTGAACGTAGCTATAACACCAGACCACGTGGTCGATTCGTCCGGCGCTGGCGAGAAGTCTTCTTCCTCGATCCCCTTAGCACCCAAAGACTGCCCCCGGACCAGAACGGTAACAAACGCTTCGTGGTCTTCGTTTTCCGGGTCGATGATCGTCACTCCGACGTGATACGTTCCTTCCTCGTCGAAAGTATGGGATGCTCCCGTAACAGAGAACTTGCCATCGGATCCATCGACAGCGACCGGTTCGGGGTCGCTCTCATCCCCCCAATTGACCTCGACTGTGAAATCCTCGCCCTCCCACTCGCGATCGTTTACTCGGAATTCGAGTAGCTTCGCAGGGGAAAACTCGACTGCTTGTTCTTTTAAATACTGAGCTCCAAACCAAGTCAAATAGGAGGGAGGTTCTTCGTTAGTCACGGTGTGATCCGCGGTACTCGCGCCACTGGTCCTTTCTCCATCGTCGTCGTTCACGCTGACACTGACGTTGTAACTTCCCTCCTGAGCATATTGATGAAGGCCCAGCACGCTAAACGATCCTTGCGATCCGCTAACCGTGCCTATCGAACTGATGCCATCCCCCCAATCGATGCTTGCCAGGAAGTGGCCCGAGGTCGTGTTGGGACTGTTGCTGGTAAACGTGGCAACGACGCCCTCTACCTTTCCTCCATTGTCGACCTCCACCGTGCTGCCCTGAACCGTCACTTGATGATCGACCGTCGCCGTCGTCCCCGCGGCAACGGTACTATTGCCGTCATAGGTCAATTCGACCTGGATGTTTTCATCGCCCTTGTGGTTATAGGTGTGTCGGCCGACGACCTGGAAAACGCCGCCTTGTTGGACGATTTCACCATCCGTGATGACACCGTCGCCCCAAGTGATCCTCGCCGTATACGGTTGAGTGGCTTGATTCCCCACGTCGGTGAACGTGGCCACGACGCCGTCGAACTCGGTGTACTTGATGGCAGTTACGGGCACTCCGGTCAGGACGGGTGCCACTTCGCCTACCACCACATCGACATTGATTGCTGTTAGATCACCTAGCGAGTCGGTGACTCGCACCGAAGCAGTGAAGTTTCCACCCTGCTGATAAACGTGATCGGCGTGGATCTCGAAGCTTCCGCCAACATCTAAGATGGTCGCCGCGCTTTCCGTCCCATCACCCCAGGCGATCATCGGTTGGAATGAATCCGCAGTTGCCGCGGGATCAAAATGGGTGAACGTCGCGAGTCGTCCTGAGAAAGATGCTCGCTCGGCAACGGCTAACGGATCCGCGGTCAAACGCAGCGAGTGCACATGCAGGACGACTTCCGCAGGAAGGCTGTCGCTGCCGGCGTCATTCGCTTTGTACAGAAAGCGGTCGATTCCCGTGAAGCCGGGGTCGGGAACATAGGTGAAGGTGCCATCGGCCGCCAATGTCAGCGATCCGTTTTCAGGCGGGGTCAGTTCGACGGCCGTCCAAGGTTCGCCTTCACGATTCGTATCATTTGCCAAGACTCCCAATCCGCCCACGGTTAGTGAGCTATCTAGATAGTCGAGGTGATACTCGTCGGAGAGCGACTGGGGAGCATAGGCGTCGACAAAGAACGTAAGCTTGCCGAAGTTGCTTTCTTCGAGCCCGTCCGACAGGGTGTAGATCACGGTGTCAAATCCCACGAAACCTGCGTCCGGGGTATAAACAAAATTCCCGTCGCCGGCTACCGTCAACGTGCCGTGCAATGGTCCGCCAACGATGCGGGTTGTAATAGCGTCCCCGTTCGGATCCTCGAAGGATGCTAATGCGCCAGCGAAACTTTGATCGTGATACACTTGGTGCATCGCATCGGCCGCAACCGGAGCGTCATTGGCAACTTGGATCGTTACCGTGCTAACGTTGCTGTAGTGATGCCCATCAAACGCGAGGTAGGTGAATGAGTCCTGGCCGACGAATCCGGCAGGTGGGGCGTAGTGATATTCGCCGGTCGAACTTGCCGTCAGCACTCCGGTACTGGGACCGGAAAGGATTTCGTAGAATAGATCATCACCATCGGGATTGATGGTCGACGCGACTAAGCTGTCGCCGATTCCCAAATTATCGTACTTCCTGTGTCGGGCCGATAGTTCTGAATTGCGGCCGATCGAGTATTCTACATCCACCGTTTGGGGAGCACGATTCAAGACGTTGATGGTGACGGTGGCGACGTCGCTTTGATCAACGCCGTCGGACACTAGATATTCGAACACTTCCAAGCCCTCAAAGCCGTCATTCGGCGTATACCAAAAGGAACCGTCGTCGTTGAGTTTCAATTTGCCATTGGATACATCGGTAACGAGCACGGCCACCAAATCATCACCGTCTTGGTCGAAGTCATTCTCCATCGCGCTCTCGCGTTGCAGGTTTTGCACCAACCCTTCCAACACTTCCGGAATTCCACCCGACAAGCGGTTTGTCCTTACGCTGGGCTCCCCATTGTTCACGTACTGGTAGTACGGATTACCGAAGTCGTCGAATGAAACTTTCATCCCCAACACATTGCCCAACGTACTACCGCCCACGGGACTTCCGGTCTCTTCCTCAATTATTCCCTGGATAGGATACGACGGGGCGATGAGAGTAGCCCCGAGTCCCAATGTATAAGCGTCGTCAACGGCCACCGGAACGGTTGCGTTTTCAACGTGGATCGTAACGGTCGCGGGGGCGCTGGCAAGCTGGCCGTCATCCAAAGAGTAGCTAAACGTGTCGTCGCCCACGAAATCTTCATCATCGGGCGTATAGGTAAAGTAGCCGTTGCTGCCCCAGGTGAGGACCCCATGGGACGTCGTAGTTTCCAGAACATAACCCACGGAATCCCGGTCGGGATCAAAATCGTTTCGCACCGGGGTTGAAAGAGGCAGCGACTTTCCGTGCTGGACCCAAAATTCATCCGCGACAGCCACTGGCCGTCCGTTTCGCACATCAAGATAGATCCGGGCCGAGTCGCTATATGCAATTCCATCATGGGCTCGAAACGTGAACGTATCCATCCCTTGGAAATCGACGTGAGGCGTGTAAGTGAACTGGCCGTCAACACCGAACTCGACCGTTCCATGATGCGGGCCTTCGACCGTGCTGAGTTCCAGTGCATCCAAGTCTTCATCCTCGGCGGGCACGGGGGAGGAGTAAGCGACATTGGGAAGAACTCGATACTCAAAGGGGATGGCCGTTGGCACCGTGTTCGTCACCTGGACTTCCACCATGACGGGCACGGGTTCCGCGATGCCGTCGCTGACGGCATATTCAAATGAATCGGTGCCGACGTAGCCCGCGTTGGGCGTGTAACTGAATGTGCCATGCGAATTCACCGCCACAGTTCCATTCAGCGCCTGCGTATGCAGCGCGGCCGTTAGTGCATGGTTGTCGGGATCGTGATCATTTGCGAGAAGACTGCCGCCAACATCCAAGTCGCGATCGTGGATTACGAATACTGTTTCACCAACACCCACCGGCGCGGCTTGCGTGACGGAGATGTTCACCGTCGCAGGACCGGTCCACGCCAGTCCGTCGCTCACCGTGAAGGTAAATTGGTCGGTGCCCGTGACACCAGCATTGGGTGTGTAGGAAAAGTTGCCGTCAGCCAGGAGATCCAGCGTTCCCGAAGATACATCGTCGGCCAAGGCAAAGGTCAAACGATCCAAATCCTTGTCTTCAAGATCTTCGATGTAGGGCAGCAGGCTTCCAATCAGAGTCAAATCTTGTCCCACGGAAAACTCATCACCCACCAGATGGACAGTCGGTGCTGTTTGCTGAACGTCGAGCGTGATGGTGACGGGAAGGCTATCGAGTTCGCCGTCGTTGAGATGATAGGAGAATGAATCCGTACCACTCGTGCCGGGATTAGGTGTATAGGTAAACGTGTGGCCGATGATGTCGAGTTGGCCGAAACTGGGCGGTGTATCCTCGATGACAGTTAAGGCATCGCCATCGGCGTCATCCTCAAACGCCAACGGCTGCACAAGCGTGGTGTCGTGGCTGAGAGCGTAGGTCGTGTCCAGTGGCTGCGGCACCGACTGGGTGATGTCGATGGACACCGTGGCCTCGGTTGTTTGCAAGCCGTCGAAAACCGCATAGCTAAACGTGTCGGTCACGCCCGACAGACCGGAATAGGGTGTATACACGAATGAACCGTCTGCATTGAGCTGCAAAACTCCATGGAATACGTCATCCACAAGACTGACTGTCAGCACATCAAATTCAGCGTCGGAATCGTTACCTAGCACATTGGAAGTCAGCGTGCGATCATGTCCAACTGTGTAATCGTCATCAACGGCAGCGGGCGGCGTTTGCGCAACTTCGATATCAACCCTGGCAACGTCACTTACGACCGTTCCGTCCGTGAGTTGGTAGGTAAAGAAGTCTGGGGCGAAGCCCGTGGAGAAGTATCCCGGGTCGGGTTGATATCGAAACGAACCGTTACTATCGACGGAGAGCGTGCCGTGCTGCACGGAATGGATGATCGAAACAGTCAAGGGATTGAAACTTGGGTTGTAAACTCCGTCAAACAGGGTGTTTTCGAAATCCACGTAGGGGTTCGCGCCAAAATCCCAATTCCACCAGTTGACCAATTCTGGAATCTCCGACTCCAGCAGCGTATCGTGGACGATGGAAAAGAAATGATCGTCGGCGTCGATGACGGATGCCTGCACCTGAAGTGTGACATCCACGACGCTGCCCTCGCCCCCCAAAGCATCCACGGGCTTATAGCTGAAATGGACATCGCCCACGAAATCGGTGGCCGGGATGAACGCAAACTCGCCATCGTCGCGGAACTCGAGAGTCCCACTATCCACGTCGGAAACAAGGACTGCCGTCAGCGTGTCGGCATCGCCATCGAAGTCGTTGTTTAGGGCGTTGCCGATGAATACTCTATTTTGCACGACTTGGAACGTGTCGCTTTGTCCCGTCGGATTCTCATTGGTCACGTCAATCGTTACGGTCGCGATATTACTGGTTGCCAGCCCGTCACTCACTTGGTACGTAAAGGTAGTTTGCCCGAAAAATCCGGGATCGGGAAAATAGTGAAACGAATCAGGCAGGAAATGGATCGCCCCTTGGGTTGGGAACGTCAGAATTTCAACCGATAACTCATCGCCATCTAGGTCGATGTCGTTTTCCAGAAAGATCTGGATGCCGGCTGCCAGATGAGCTGGAGCATGGCCGATCTCATAAAGGTCATCGACGGCAATGGGAACGGCGTTGGTCACGTTGAAGGTGACCGTGGCCGTGTTGCTGCTGGCGAATCCGTCAAACGCATGGTAGGTAAACTGGTCTACCCCGGTGAAGCCGGCGAGCGGTTCGTATTCAACCAAACCCGATTCGAGGATCGTGAGTGTACCACGAGCTACACTGGAGTCCAGCACGACTTGCAAGGGCGCGTCTTCCGGGTCGTGATCGTTGGCCAGCACGTCAAACGTGAACGGTCGGGAATGAGAAAGCGTGAAATCATCGTCGATGGCCGTGGGCGCGAAATTCGAAATGATAATCGTCGCGGTCAGAACTTCGGTCGACGCTCCAAATTCATCGGAAGCGACGTAGCTAAACGAGTCGGTCGCCCATTCGCCGGACTGCAGCCAGTCGAAGTGGATGCCCGGATCGTAGTTGATCGTGTTATCACCGTTTAAGGTCGCCGTGCCGATCGTGTTGGTCGTGTCGAGTGACGCAATCGTCAAAACGGCACCCGTATCGGGGTCATGGACCCGATCGAGAACCGTCACATCAACCGGTCTCCTGGGAACCGTAACATCCCAGTCATCCCGACCCAGAGGCGTATCGTTGATGCCGTTAATTTTTAACGTGACGGTGCCCGTGCCCTGAGCGCCGCGGCCGTCGTCGGCTGCGTAGGTGAAGGTGACCGTCGCATGTTCTCCCAGGACGAGGTAGTCAAAAGCACCGGCGGGATCGTAGGTTAGAAACTGACCGCTGCCATCAATGACGACTTGTCCGGCCGCGTTGTCCATGTCCACCGAGGCGATGGTCAATGTGTCGCCGGGATCGTCGTCGTTGGCCAAGACATCGATGACTATCGCTGTGTCTTCATCGCTCTCAATCGGCGCTGAATCTGGATCGTCATTGACTGTTGGAGGAGTGTTCCCGTTATCGATGGTGATGGAATACTCGCCCCATGTAGGTATCCACTCCCAAACTGGATTGCCATCGTCGTCTAATGACTCGATTTCAATATGCGGGTAGCTGTATTGGTTTTTTGCGCTAAAAGAAATTGGGTTGTACTCGACGCCGTATGCGCTGATGCCGACGTAGTAGGTTCCGGTTCCAAGTTGAACGCCAGGCGTCGAAAACGTGGAGTCACCGTAATTTGGTGCGTTCTCCAGGACTAAATTGCCTTGGTCGTCGAACACGCGGATTTGACCTAAGAATGTGGAGCCATTTCGAGGCGACACATCAACGCTCAAGGTGTCCGGGTGGACCAGATCTACTTTAAACAAATCGACATCGTAACCTTCAAAGCCATTGTCACCGATTTCGAATGTGTCGAAGGATTCGTCGTTGCCGTCTTCAAAAGTAACTTGCAACGCATCGGCAATTCTGTCTCCCGGTGTTTCAAACTCGTTTTCGAGGGTAAGCGTGTAGGGACCGGAATGTAAAGCGTAAACACAGTGAAGCGGGCCAGCACCCGAGTAGTTTTCGGCGTCAAAGGTTGACCAGTCGCAGTCAAAATCGTTCGTCAGATCTTCAGTAATCAAATCGCCATTGAAATCGAAAGTTGGGTCGAAGTTGTATGACCAAAACGAGTAGTTGTAATTCTGCTGTGCAATCGGATTGTTCTGCGCGTCTTCCCACTCGGAACTTTCCGTGACAAATGAACGCAGCAATGGGTTGACTTCAAGAAAGTACGTTCCCGGGCCGCCAGGCGTAGACTGAAAAGGAGTGCCCGACGTACCAGAGTCAATGGGCATCAACTGGGTGCTTCCGTTCGACCACACCGGGCCGTAAACGGTGAAGCCACCTTGGAATAGAGGATTGAAACCGCCAGGATTTGGCACGCTTCGAGGTTGGAGATCAACATTGAGGGTCTCTCCGGCGGCCAAGTCGAATGAGAACACGTCGACGTCAGCCGAATTCCACCAGAGTAACTCTCCGATGGCGAATTCATCTATTACCAGTGGTTCACCTGTCAACGTCACGGGATAGGCCAGATCGGTTGTGTCCCGAGGAATTTCCTGGACAGGTCCAATTGCGATCCTTAGGTCGTAGGGTTCCTCGCTGAGAGGCTCGCCCCTAGTTGCTCCTGTGAAATTCGGATTGTAATTTGCATTCGTTGTAGAAACCCCTAAATAGTAAGTCCCTTGAGGAAGGCTATCGCCAAACAATGGGAAGAACAAAGGCGTTGGGTCGGGGTTGGATCCACTGTACCATTCGCTGGCAAGTTGATTGCCAAGAGAATCAAACAGCCTCAAATTGCCCGCAAAGGTCTCGCTGCTAGATTCAACGAAAGCGCTAATCTTTTCTCCGCCTTCGAGTGAAATCTCGAACAGGTCGACGTCGTAGTCTTGAAAGAGGTTATCTCCAATGGCGTGACTAAAGGTTGCGTAGTGATGGAAATCGATTAGTGACAAGTCCAGCGGCAGTGCCGTGGAGATGGTGTCGCCCGGCTGCTCCGGCGGGAGAATCTTGATCGTATAATCACCCACGTCAGAGTCGACATAGCCCGTTCCGTTGAGCGGGTTGTATGAACTGTTGGTGTTTCCCGAGACTCCAACGAAAACCGTCTCCATGCCGGGCGTCCCCAATTCGAAGCTGACGATGGCACCGTTGGCGTTCTCTGTCGCCACAAAATGGTAATTGTCCGCCGCGAACTGTTGGCCGGATGGATAGAAGGCACGCACCATGAATTGTGGATCGACGCCGCCTTGTTCGTGCGGGTCGACGAAGATGGTCACCTGTTGAGGCGTCGAACTTCGGAGTTCAAATAAGTCGACATCGCTGGCTCCATTGGCAATGGAGCCGATCGTGAAAGATTGCTTGAGCCCGATGTCGACCAGCAGTGCATGATCAAGGTCGTCGCCAGGTATCTCCAAACTGTGCGCGCCAAGAGCCACCTGATACGCGCCGGTATCGCCGTCCACTCCTGAATCCGCGACTTGGGGATCGTAGCTGTCGTTGTCTTTCCCCGTGACGCCCAGATAAAAAGTGCCAGCCTGAAGCGTCGAATACGCGAAATGGGCCTCGTCAGCGGCGGACCATTCTTCGCTCAGCACTTCGTTTCCGTCGGCGTCAAACAGCCGCAGGTGCCCTTCGAAGACGGCCGCATTTTCAGGAGTGAGATCAACTTCAATCGTCTCATCGGCTTGCAATTGGAAGCGGAACATGTCCACATCCCGAGCGCCAAAACGGCCATCGCCAATAGTGAAATCAAAGGTCTGCGTCGCCAATTGCGTAAAATCGACGTCCAACGCTGTGGACATGGATTCGCCGGGTGAGTCGAGCGGCACGGGATGGGCGTTTTCAAGCGTTAGGCGATTCGGGCCCGCAGTGCCCAGTTGGCCGCTGTTAGCAATTTGCGAGTCGTAGGCATCATTACCGCTGCCAGACACGGCAATGTAATAGTCCACATCCACCGGCGGGACACCGTCGTTCGTCACTTCCAAGAGAACCGTGCCGCCCGCAGGACCCGAAAGCGGGCCTTGCAATTCAGTGCCGTTGCCGTCGAACAGCCGGATAGTTCCCTGGAAGTTGGCGTCCTGGGCCTCCAAAAGCGCCTTGATGGTTTCTCCGGGCTTCGCGGTCACATGATAAAAATCGACGTCGCGGCCAGCAAAGAAATTGTCGCCGATGCTGCGTTGAAAGACTTCTATCTGGTCGACCGCCAGTGGCACGGTCAAGGCGTTTTGCAACGAATCGCCAGGTGATTCGACCTGAGCCACTCGTTCGAGGTCCAGTTGATAGTGCCCCATGAAGGTCGACGCGCCGCTTCCCCTTACGTGCGGATCGAAGAACTTGTTGTATCTGCCCGAGACGGCGACAAACAGATCCACCGACGAATGGGCTTCGAATACAAGCGGAGCCCGCAGTGCATTCTTATCCCAATCCACCTCTTGCAGGCGATTGCCGGAGGCGTCGAGCAGTGTCAAATGCCCCTCAAACCAAGATCCACCATCGAAGAGGCTCTCCGCGCCCGGCGTCAACAGAGCATCCAACGTTTCGCCTGCCTCCAGCGAGACGGCAAACATATCGACATCCGCGCCGAGATATGCTTGGTCGCCAATTTCCGTCGTCAACGACCAGGGCTCGTCGGGACCGATCGCGACAAGCTCGGCCGTGGCGAGCGTGTCTCCGTAGGCGTCCGGAAATTCGGTGACGGTAATCGTGAACGTGTTGCCGGTGGTCTCCGTCCCTTGGCCGTCATTAACGGAAAACCCAAAGGAATCCGTGATCGGCGCGACGCCTTCGTGCCGGTAGGCAACCAGTTGATCGTTGATGTCCTGCTGAGTGAAGGTCCCGCCCGCGCCTAGTGGCTCACCATTCAGCAGCAAGGTTCCCTCATCGGGCGCGGAGTCGATTCGGTAGGTCAAGTCGCTCACGTCGTTGTCCGGATCGGACGTGCGAAGACGCGATTGGGGGATGTTCGCGGTTGCCAATTCCTGGACCGTCAGCACGGTGTTGGTAACAAGGGTTTCTTCGTCGTTAACCGGGTCGATCGTGAAGTTGAAGGTACCCGTGGTAGGAAGGCCTTGGCTATCGTCAACGCGGAAGAAGAAAGAGTCACTTGTCGTTTCACTACCGTCATGATCATAACTGACAAGCCCAGCATCGATATCCGCTTGGGTGAAGGTGCCGTTGGTGGGAATCGTCACGCTGTCTAGTAGCAGTGTGCCGTTTCCGGGGCCGGACAATTTGGTGTAGATAAGGCCTGCCGCTCCCGTGTCGAGGTCACTGGTCGACAGAAAGGCATTGCTGATCTGAGCTATCGCGTCTTCGTTCAGCGTCAGAACGTTGTTGATATCCAGCGACTGCTCGTTCGTAATGGTAATGCTCAAAAGACCCGCGGCCGGGGAGGCACCATCTTCACCGCCATCGGACAGCAAGAAATCAAAGTGGTCGCTGGTGGTTGCGCTGCCGTCGTGCTCGTAAGTGACAAGGCCAGCATCGATATCGGCTTGCGTGAAAATATCGTTGGCATCAAGAGCAGTGCCGCCAAGTTGCAAGGTGCCGTTGCTGGTCGCCGTAGTGACCGTGTAGACCAATCCCGTGCCAATATCATCCGGGTCCGCTTCATTCAGCGCGGCAGTCACCAGTTCCGTGACTGATCCCACAGCGACCGTGAGTGCCAAGCTGCCCCCAATTACAGGCGGATCGTTTACGGGGTTGATGGTCAATTGGAACGTGCCGGGAGTCGACGGCGTTCCGACTATATCGTTAACACTGAAATCGAGGCTGTCGCTAGGGGCTTCTGCTCCACTTTGTTCGTAGGTAACCAGACCTGCATTGATGTCGGCTTGGGTGAACGTGTCTCCGTCGCCGCGCGGATTCACGCCGAGCATCAGCGTTCCATGGCTGGGCACGGCAACGATGGTGTAGATAAGCTGCTCGGGGCCGTTGTCCACATCGCTGGTCGACAACTCCGCACTGCTGATGGTGGCGATGGTGGGTGTGCCGGGCGTTCCCTCGGTGAGCGTCAATACCGCGTTCACATCCAGTGACTCTTCATCGTTGACCGCATTGACCGTAACGTTGAACGTGCCCGTGACGGGTTGGGCACCGTTCTCACCACCATCAGCCAGTGAAAATCCGAAGCTGTCGCTGGTCGTCTCGCTGCCGTCGTGATAGTAAGTGACTAGGTTCGCGTCAATGTCGGCCTGTGTGAAGGTGTCGTTGATATTGAGAGCAGTGCCGCCGAGCCGCAACGTGCCGTTGGTGGGCGCGGTGGTAACCGTATACTCCAATCCGATTCCGTCATCATCGGGATCCGCTTCGTTGAGCTTCGCCGTGTTGAGCAGATTGCCCGAAGATCCTTCCGCGACCGTCATGCCCGTGTTGGTGCCGATCGCGGGCGGGGCGTTGGATGTAACCGTGATGTTGAAGGTGGCATTAGTTGACGTGCCGGAACCGTCGTCGACGGTAAATGAAAAGCTGTCGCTGGTCGTCCCGCTGACGGTATGTTGGTAAGTAACCAGGTTTTTATTGAAATCGTCCTGCGTGAACGTGGCACCAGAGAACATCGCACTTCCGTTGAGCAGCAGCGTTCCGTTAGTAGGCTCGGAATCAAGGGTGTAGACAATCTCGACGGCCGTGTTATCGGCGTCGCTGGTCGAAAGCTCGCTGCTACTGATCGTGGCAGTTGTGCCCTCGGCAACGCTCAATCCCAAGTTCACATCCAGTGACTCTTCATCATTGACTGGGGTAACCGTGATGTTAAACGTTCCCGTCGCCGGTTGAGCACCGTCTTCGCCGCCATCGGCCAATGAAAATCCGAAGCTGTCGCTGGTGGTCTCGCTGCCGTCGTGATCGTAAGTCACGAGGTTGGCGTCAATGTCGGCTTGCGTGAACGTGCCATTGGTACCGAACGCAGTTCCGTCAAGCCGCAGAGTGCCGTTCGACGCGGCGCTCGTGACGGTGTACACCAATCCCGTTCCGCTGTCATCAGGATCCGCTTCGTTGAGCATCGCCGTGGTGAGCAGGTTGCCCACAGATCCTTCCGCGACTGTCAGGCCTGTGTTGACGCCGATCGCGGGCGGGGCGTTGGTCGCGATGGTGATATTGAAGGTGGCATTGGTTGAAGTGCCGGCACCGTCGTCCACCGTAAATGGAAAGCTATCGGTCGTCGTTCCGTTGACGGTGTGTTGATAGGCAAGCCGATTGTTGTTTAGATCATCCTGTGTGAACGTGGCTCCAAAGAAAAGCTCACTCCCGTTAAGCAGCAGCGTTCCATTGCTGGGCGGAAAATCGACGGCGTAGACAATCTCGACACTGGCGTTGTCCACGTCGCTGGTGGCGAGCAGTGCGCTGGTGATGGTGGCCGTGGCTCCATCGAGCAGCGTCAAGCCCGCGTTTACATCCAGCGATTCTTCGTCGTTGACCGCGTTGACCGTGATATTCACGGTAGCCGTGTCGGTCAATTGGCCGTCGGAGACTTCGTAGGAAAATGAGTCGATCCCGCTGAAGTTGCTATCCGGTGTATAAGTAAATTGGCCATTTGACTGCAAACTGACCACACCGTGATCCGGGCTGGTGACCAATTGCGTGTTCACTACGAGCGGGTCGTTGTTGGGATCATAATCCTCGCCCATTTGATTGTCCGACAGGACATTCCCGGCAAGGGCAACATCTTCATCGCCGCTGACGTTGTCGTCTTGGGCCACCGGTGCAAGATTGGCCTGCACGGTCACGGTGACAAAGCTCGCTGCCTTCCAGCCGGCACTGTCTTTCGCGACGTACCAGAATGAATCGGTTCCGATGAAACTGGTGTTGGGAGTGTAGGTGATTGACGCGCCGTTGATGGCCACCGTTCCGTTGGCTGCGTCATAAGCGCGGTGAAGCGTTAAGGGTTGGCTCTCGGGGTCCACGTCGTTGGCTAACACGTCAATCGTCACAGCAGTGTTTTCGTTGGTGCTAACCGCGTCTGCATTGGCCGCGGGCGGCTCGTCGACCGTTACGTTGAACGAGGCATCACTCGAATAGCTGATCGAATCAGTCACCGTTAGGGTGACCTGAGCGGGGCCGCCGCTGAAACTGCCGGCAGTAACGGTCGTGGTGCGCAGCGCGCCGCCGCTAGCGGGATCAACACTGGTAACGATGCTTGTATCAACGGAGTTGCCCGTCACGACCAGCGTCTCGGCCGCATCATTCGTGTCCTCCACGGAAAAGCTGATCGGCGTCGAAACCGAGTCAGGAACCATCACCAAATCCCCGCTGACCAAATCAGTGCGCGACGAGTAGGTCCAGTTGCCAATCAGCGGGGCCGCATTCGACAATCCATAGGTGAACGAAGTATCGCCGGTGTTCCAATCGCCGCTGGCATCCATGTCGAAGAAATGAGTATCGCCGCGCTGAACACCGATCTGGTCCTCGCCATCACCGTCCCAGTCGCCGGCGATCGGGACGTCGCCAGTAATACCGAAGAAACTTACGCCATCGGCGGTTTCCCATTGGCCACTTCCGTCGACATCCAGGTAGAACCCGCGATTACTGCCGCGATAGACTCCGATGTCGCTGGTTCCGTCACCATTCCAGTCGCCAATGAGAGGTGTGTCGCCGGTCGTGCCAAAGGATAAAACTGGATCATTTGCATCGTAGACGCCGTCGCCATTTTCATCCAAGTAGAAGTAAAAGTCACGATAGATTCCTATCTCGTCTTTGCCGTCGCCGTTCCAATCGCCGACCACCGGGATATCGGTGTTGAGCCCATAACTGACGGTCTTGTCGCCCAAACTGGGATTCCATATCCCGTCGCCGTTCATGTCCAGTAAGAAATCTCGGTCGCGGTGAACACCAATCTCGTCGACACCGTCGCCATTCCAATCTCCATAGAGGGGCGTATCGCCAGTCGGATTACCAAACGAAAAGGTGATATCCGACCCGCCGACCGTTCTGTCGCCGTCGCTGTCTAGAAAAAACTGAGCGCCACTGTAGTATCCCAACTGATCCGCGTTGGCCGTCGCTAGATCGATGTCGATACAGGGAATGTCGGAGGCAAGCATCTGCCTAGCCTCTAGGGGTTCTAACGCCCAATTACGCTTGGACTTCTTTTTTCGATCGACCTGTCTGAGTTCGATAAGTCGCTTGGACAACCACTCTGGCAATCGCATTTGTTAATCCTCAGAGAATGCTAAACCGTGGATGTAGGCTAGTTTGGCTGATATTGGGATTGAAAACTCTGCGTGAGCAGCAACAGTTGTGACCCGACCGCCCCAGTCTGACGACGCACTTCCTCTTCGAGTACAACAGACCCGCCACGCGCCTGCTGTTGTTGGCACAAAATGAAGCAGCGAAGAGTTTTGCGAGATCTTCATTTCGAAGTTGCTCTCATTGATCCGCGAGCCCATTTCAATAGGAAAAACCCGAGGAAACACATACTTGCTCTAATGGCTGCTGGCCGCAAACTCACCGATCAAGCCCGATGGCGAGCGCAGCACGAATCTAGTTGGCGCAGCTTAGAAACAAGTGTGTGCAAAACTGTGGTTAATGCCCTAGCCCGTGAACTGTCCCGAAATAGCCAACTGTGGACAACAGAAAGTGCCCATTAGATGAACGTTGGACGTTTGTGAGATGAAAAATCATTGTATCCCCATACAGCTAAATGACGGGAAAACCCTTATTAACCCCAACAAGGCATTAGCCCATCGACACGAGGAATATACTGATTGTTGGCGCCAATGAAAACCATTTGGTGGAATATTTTTTCTAGTTTTCCCAATTTGTTAGATTCATTCGAATTCTCGATGCGTTTTTTAGCCTCGGCGCAACAACGTCCGGCCTCGCCAGCCAACCGTTGTATTTTAAGGAGCCCGCTTTCGAGCAGTCCGGCGACGACAGACGTCCGCTTCTGCAGCCGCTTGTATCAGCAGCTCAGTTCGTTACTTCCGCCCCGAAACTGCCCTACAAAACCGCACTCGATCCACTGCACTCGCCCAGCCCGCGAACTTACCCTGGAGTTGGAAAGGCGCGGCACTGGTGCCCGGCACGGTGGTGGGCGGCGTCAATCTGTTTAACCAGTTCTTCCGTCGGTGAATTGAAGCTGATGTGGCGGACGCTGGTGCGCTGAATGCTGGCGTGACGATGGTGGCTGGGTCTTGCCCAGCCAAAAATCTGTTTGCTGACAAACAAAACGTGTGACTAAGGGGACGGTACTAAGGCAGGTCGCCCACAGAAAATCGGTCCCCCCTCCCCCAGCATGACCAAAGGTGTCCCTGCGCTGTGTCATTGTGTGGTAATGGCGAAGTCACCAGGCAAGATTTAGGCGAAGCATGCGACGGGTAGTTCGCATACTCGTCCACCCTACTTCTATGCGTCGGATTTGTACTGGTTTGCGGCGTGGGGTCAACGTATCGATGTGCTTTTGACCAAAGAGTTGGGCTTCTTTGAATATGACCACCTTGTATTCCGACCGGACGAGCTTGCTCGTGAGGCATTGTTCAGGTTTAGCACCGAGTATGCTCAGACGATTCGGCAGGTGCTCAACTGTCTGGAGGCGACGGATCGGTGCTTTGAGGACGTCTTGAGCCACTCGACCGAGGCCCATGGCCGCTATCTGGTCGAATGCGAATCGGCGCTGAGCGAGTGGATTCGACGTGCAGCGGAAGCCATCGCCGACGCACAAATAGTCCAATTTGCTGAAGCTTATTTGCCTCGTGCTTCCTCCGTCGCTGCAAAACTAGCGAGCCAATTTCATCGTGAGTAATGCGTAGACGAGCTAGAACTGCAGCAGGTCGGAGAATGGAAAGACTGGCGTCGGCTGCTTAAGGATGTGGGAGCGTTGCCCGATCATCTCCGCCAGCATCATACCGAGTTGCTGCAAATCGATCGGGAAATGGGAGAGTCTCTTTGTTCCATCTGGAGCTGCAACGCAACGAGTCGCATGTTGACGGAATATGCAGGCCGCCTCGAAGATCTGGCCAAGAGGATTTCCGAACTATCCCAGCCGAAAAAGAAAGAGTCAACGAATCGAGGAGAAGCTGAGGACTTGATCGTCGCTGCCATAACCGAACATCACGGGTTCGACGGTCGCACTTGTTCAAAGCTCGAACCCATCGGCGTCAACGAGTTGGCCCGGCAGCGTAAGATTAGCCGGAGTACCGTCAGCGCCTTTTTCAGGAAGCAGTACAAGGGCCACCAACAATATCGAACGTTTTGCCACGACCCGAGCAGGCTGGTGGCGTCGCTCCAGCTTTTGCGACGGGAAATGCCGCCTTCAATCCTTGCACATGGACTCTCAGACCGGGCATCTGAAGAGTAGTTAGGTGTTCGATCGTTCGGTTCGAATTACCGAACACTTCTAAGTTTTCTTCTCGGTGCAAAACTACATTTTTCTCGGGGATTTCGTGCGACCACCGACCGTTCGCCGCGTCTCCAGGCGGTTTCTTGCCGAACGATGGCACCTTTATAGACGGCCATCCATTCCAGAAACGCAGGAGCCATCCCATGCGAAACCAGCCCGTTCCGAGCAGAACCGACGCAACAAGTCCAGCCGAAGAGGAACCTCGACTGTTGCTCACACCCAAGCAGACTGCCAAGGCCCTCGCCATAAGTGAACGGACATTGACGCCGCCGTATCCGAATTAACACGGCGGGCCTACATCCGTTTGCGGCCATCAAAAGCAACCGGTCGCGGCCGGCCTCCTTCGCCAACCTACGAAGTGAATCCGGCCGTATTCGCAGACGAGAATACCAAGAAACGCTCCTACAATTCTCAGAGGTCAGCGAACTACTCAGAAAAGAGCAATTCTGAGAACATGGAGAACGGTTTCAGTCACTCACAAAACGCGAGTCGGGTGAAGGTGACGCTATGAGTCTGGCCGTTCTATTGTCGAATTGTGACGCCCAAGGACCTCCGGCTGCTTGTCGCCGACCTAGGAATCCCGCCCTATTCAAAACTGAAAGCTGTGAAAACCGTACTCAATATTCTCAAAACTCGTTCATAATCAACGACCGCATCAATTCTGAGAATATTGAGTACAATTTCGAGCGTTCGGGAGCAAAATGAACTTATCCCAGCTACTTGCAATCTGCGAGACACTCGGAATTGTCCTCGACGTGGACGACAACCACATTGTGATCGATGGTCCGGATGCAGCTCTCACCGAAGAATTAGTCGCCGACCTGCGTGAGCAAAAGACCGAACTGTTCGCGACGTTGGCATCGCGGCATGAGGATCCGAACTGTGACCGCTGCGGCTCGAACGAATTGGACGCTCGGCCGGCCTTCCATGGACCTAGTCGCGTCTTTTGCGCGCAGTGCGGCCGTTACCTGGGCCGAGGCGACGATGTGCTGAATGAGACAATGGACCCCTCTTGGGCCGATCGACTTATTAATGGGAACGTTGACAGCCGGTGTCCCAGTCTATGATTGCCAAGGAAAGCGGCGTTGATAACATCCAACTACAGCCATTTGACAATCAATAGGCAAGGAAGGAAGAGGCGAATAACACAATGGCCAGCATTACACGGCATGAAAACGGCAGGAAGACGATTCAGTTTGTTGATCCCGAGGGTTCTCGCAAGAGTGTACGTTTGGGTCAAGTGAGCGATAGCCGAGCCGCCGAAATCAAGTCGCACGTGGAAGAGTTGCTGTTCGCTCTGGGCTCCGATGAGCGGCCCAAAAGAAGAACACAAAAGTGGATCGCCGACGTGCGGGACAGGAGTCCGCGGTTGTACGACCGGTTGGCAGCCACCGGGTTGGTCTCTCGTCGCGAGAAGGCGGAACTCGAGGCGTTCTTCGATCAGTATGCCAAGACGCGGACCGACGTGAAGGAGTCGACAAAAACGAAGTGGCGGCAAACTCGAAAGAAGCTCCTAGAGTTCTTTGGACCAACGAAAAAGATCACCGAGATCACACCAGGGGACGCAGACGAATGGCGGCTGGCCGTGGCAGAGCAAGTCGACTCGGAGAACACTGTGCGAAAACACGTTGCGGTTGCCAAGACCTTCTTCAACGCTGCGGTGCGGAAGCAACTGATTGACCAAAATCCGTTTGCCGATCTGAAGGCCACGATCCAAGCCAATAAAGAACGTTTCGTCTTTGTCGACCACGGCACGACGAATCGAGTGATCACTGCCTGTCCAGACGTTCAATGGCGGCTGATCTTTGCCCTGAGCCGATTTGGCGGCTTGCGTTGCCCTAGCGAGCATTTGAGTCTGCGATGGGGTGACGTGAACTGGGAAGCGGGCCGAGTCACCATCACGAGCCCCAAAACCGAGCGTTATCCCAATGGCAAATCTCGCGTGATTCCGCTCTTTGTTGAGCTGCGGCCATTCTTTGAAGAGGCATTTGATCTTGCCGAACCAGGAACCGAATACGTCATCACGAGATATCGCCAAACGAATGCCAATCTGCGGACACAGTTGTTGCGGATTATGAAGAAGGCTGGCGTGAAGGCTTGGCCGAACTTATTCCACAACCTACGCAAGAGCCGCCAGACGGAGCTAGAGGATTCTTTTCCGTCGCACGTGGTCTGCGAGTGGCTTGGCAATTCCGAACGCGTGGCGCTTAAGCATTACTTGCATGTCACGGACGCGCACTACGAGCGGGCCATCTCTGGCGAGTGCAGCGCGCTGCAAAAAGCGGTGCAGCAAAGTGCCGCATCGAGCGGCAACGCGCCGCAAGCTTCAAAGGCAACGAGTGAAAAACCTGCTGTTTTGCCGGAGTTTGCTGCCCAAGACGATTGCATGCCAAGTGCCCCAGTGGCCGAGGCGGGACTCGAACCCGCACGAGGGTAACCCCTCACGGGATTTTAAATCCCGGGCGTCTGCCAATTCCGCCACTCGGCCTGTGCAACACATCCTAACTTGTTGTGAAGATTGTTCCAGATGTCTTGTGGGCAGAGTGGGGCATGGGGTTTACTCGCGACTTTGAAATGATGCGGGGCGGATCGCCGTTGTCGTGCGGCGCGGAATCAGGCTACTCCTGTTCGTCGGTCTCTTTGACCCGCAGAAGCAGTTGCTGGGCGAGCTGGTCGGCGACCGCGCGCATCACCTCGCGCGAGCCGTTTGTTGCGAGCAACAAATTCTCGTCATGCTTGCTCCAGCGGAATTGCAGGTCCCATTCTCGATAGTCGCCCACGGTTTCGTTGTGGCGGATCTGCTGTTTCAGCACGAGGCCGTCTATTTCGTTAAAGGGGATGCTGGTGTCCCGATAGGTGAGCGTTCGCCGCAACACATCGAAATTTGAAACATGGACCGACGTCCATTGTAGGCGGCCTAGCAACAGCAAGATGCCGGGGAATATCCAGAGCCACCATGCTCCGAGCAGGCTCTTGCCGGATGCGTAGGCGGCCAGTATGAACACCGCGACCAAAAACAGCCCCAGGCCGATGGTCAACGCGCCAACCAACCGTTTTGCCGGGTAACTACAAAGCGCCAGACCCGTGGGTGTTTTTCGGAGTAGCTTCATCGCACCGTTCTCCCGGCAAGAGTTTTCTGTTACGCACCTCTCTATCTATCCAACAGCGCAATTCGCGGCCTCTTGTTACGCGTCGCCTCTTGTAGCGTCGCCTCTTGTAACGTCGCCTCTTGTAACGTAGTGCCTCGGGTCGGAGCCTAGCTTGATAGGACCCCAATGATCGGAGAGCCGTATGCGGGAGAAGAGCTTGGTGGCACTCCCCCGTTCACGGGCCGAATTATTGCTGTAGGTCGATTTTGCCAGTCTGGGTAGACTTTTCCCACCATGGCTCAGGCAATCGCGAAGGGATGCAAGAATTGCGAGAGACCGGCGGCGAGAGTCGCCGAGTTGAAGAAACAACTCGCCTCGATTCAGTATCAATTGGCCCGCTGCCAAAAGAATTCGTCGACATCATCGAAGCCGCGCTCCAGCGACATCACCCACCCTCCGCCAAGAGGTAAGAAACCGTCTCCCCGCAACCAGCGCCACCGCTCAGCGGAAAAACCCCAAGGGCCTCATTGTCCATGAATCGATACTCAAATCCAAAGGGCCATTAATTGTCCGCACTAGAGTATCGACCATCCTTAGATGGCCTGAGAGCCGTTGCTGTTGTCTCCGTTCTCGCATTTCATCTTGATAAAAATATTCTCCCTGGCGGCTTCGTTGGCGTTGACGTCTTTTTCGTATTGTCGGGGTTCTTGATCACGTCAATTATTTACAGCGAATGCTCTGCCGGCACCTTCAGCCTTCTCCGGTTTTACCAACGTCGTATCTCAAGAATATTCCCAGTCTTTTTCCTTGTTTCTTTTGCAATTTTGGCTGCTGCATCGGTACTCTACACTCATCAGGACTTTGCATCCGTTGGCGCTTTAGCTGCCGCCTCGTCGATCTCGCTTGCAAATATGAAACTGATATTTCAAGGCAACTACTTTGAACTATCACCCGATGCTCAACCATTTCTTCACTTCTGGTCGCTCTCTGTCGAAGAACAGTTCTACTTAGTATTTCCAGCCACATTGTTCGTAGCTGTCAGGATGAAGCTTTCGCGAGTTTGGCTGTCCACGCTTTTATGGATTTGTGCGATTGCAAGTTTCGCGAGCTGCATTGTACTCACCAAAACGAGTCCAGCGTGGGCTTTTTACTTGCTTCCCACGAGGGCCTGGGAGTTGTTGTTGGGCGCCTTGCTGGCGGTTGGACAAAGCCGCTCTCAAGAAAAAGAGAATCGAAGCACAATCTCTGACTGGACGGGTCTCGCGGGTCTTGGATGCCTTGCCGTTTCTTTTTTTGCAATTACAGAAAAGACCTCGTTTCCTGGCTATGCTGCAATCCTTCCGGTCGCTGGAACTCTCCTGCTTATTGGGCACTCACCTGCTCCAACACGAATCACTGAACGTTGGCTTTCCAATGGGGCGCTTGTTTTTATCGGAAAAATATCCTATTCGCTGTACCTGTGGCATTGGCCCGTTTATTGCTTTACGGACTACTCGCTTTACGAGCATTCAAGTGTGGCTCGCATTGCTATTAAGCTTACGGCGACGGCTGCTCTTTCCATAGCTTCCTACTTGGCTTTAGAGCGGCCGGCGCGACGATATCTTAATCTGCCACGGAAAAGAGCGATTGGATTTACCATGTTCGCGACAGGTATGCTGGTAGTTCTTGCTGCTGGAATCAACATTCGATCGACGAATTACGTTGACGCGTCAATCAAGAACGGCGTTTTGGATCAGCGTATTTTCAACGCATCCATAACCAAACCGCCGATTATCTTAATGGGAGACAGTAATGGCTCAATGTACGGGAAGGCGATGGAACGTCTCTCGGAAGAGCAAAATGCGAGGGTCCACGTAATTAGCGTTGCTGCTGGTGACCCATTCCCTCCGTCATCTCTGTATAGACTGTCCATGAACCGCCTTGAGGAAGAGAAACCTCGCGTGACTATTTTGGTTGCGGCTTGGGCGTCAAAGATCGGTTCGGACAAAACTAAAATGCAGGCGATGCTTTCTGACATCCTCGAATACTCGAATTCGGTCGTTCTTATTACGCAGCCTCCACAACTGCCTGAAGCTGCCAGTCGCGAAAGTATCCGTGAAAACGGAATGGTGCCGATATTCGAAGACTCGGAGGTCGCGCTATCACGCAAATCGTCCAACGATTTAGTCTCTTCATTTAGGAGCGAACGAGTAAGGGTTGTCGATGTTGAGTCGGTCTTCATTCAGGAAAATGGCGAGATACGGCTCCACGATTCCCATGGTAGGCAACTATTCCAGGACAGCGGGCATTTGTCTGGCTTCGGTGCCGAACTTGTTGCGGATGTGCTTTCAGGCGAAATCTCCGCTGCGATTGCTTCGGGCAAGGTTGACTTGCGAAGGTGATCTGTTGACCGTGCAAAGCAACATGCCGGAGATCTTTTCGCCGGCCAAGAATAAAGCCGGCACCGTCGTCTTGCAGCCGTTTTGGTCTCCCGACCTGCCGAGGTTACCAAGTCGCCATATGAATCGTTCTATTTCGTCCACGCAATTACTTGGCCAACATCAGCGACCGCCGCCAATCCATGCGTGGCCCCAATTTCACTAAATGCATCCCCAATCGCATCATCACCCGCGGGCGATGGCAATTCTCTTCCATTCCGGAGCTTGGCATGGGAAACCAAATCATTGTTTTGAATCGCGTGGAGGCCGAGGAATTTGATTGTGGCCAGGTTTGGGCTTGCATTAGCATCGCCAACACCGAGGACGACTTTCCCCCGATCCCCGACGAGAATCGGCACGACCTAATCCAACTGGCCTTCGCGGACATCACCATGCCGGCGAACGACTTCATCCTATTTCACGACGATCATGCTCACGATATTCTCGACTTCGTCACCCGCAACTGGGACGCCATCGACACGTTGATGGTCCATTGCGACGCGGGCATCAGCCGCTCGTCCGCCGTCGCCGCCGCGATCGCTCATCTGAAACTGGATGACGAAAGCGAGTTCTTCGAGGAACCCTTCGACCCCAACCCGCGGGTCTATCAAACTTTGCGAGAGGTCGCGACGGGCCGAGGTGACTACCAGAACGGAATGGATGAGTGGGATTGATCCGGGGCGACGGCCTCGGAAAGACAAGCGGAGCCAAATCCCGCCGGGCCTGTCTCCGATTTTGGAGCGGCTGCACGTGCCGAACGTTAACTGTGGAAACGGTGTCCATTTCGAACGCCTATTCCGGTGTGCGACAGGTCGCGCCGTCAGTCTAGCCGTCGAGGCTCAGCGTCACGACTGGCATTGGCTGCACGGGCTCAAACCGAGCCGCAAAGTTTTCGCCTAGATGAAGAGCTTGGCAGGATGATGGAAGGCGGAATGATTTTTCTATCTTTCGGATTAAGTGGATAGGCCATTTCATCCGCAATAGCGCTGCGGTTCCAGCAGCCCCCGCACGTCACATCCGCTCATTGCTTGCCGAGCAGATCTCTTGGAGACTCGCTTCCAAAAATGCAGTCCGGTCGCCTAAACCACGGGTGGCACTTTTCACCCGTGCCACCAAAATATGGGTGGCCCTTTTTGAGCTTCGAGGATCGCTTGCTCCAAGAACTCTTCCCCTTGCTGCTTCCAAAGCCGAACCCGAATGTCGTTGAAGGACTCCATCAGCATGAAGATGTCCCAGCCGCGGAACCGTCGGCAGAAGTCGCCAGCCGTGGTCGGGTCG
>JAJDEH010000486.1 GCA_029259935.1 Planctomycetota bacterium | reverse complement strand
CGCACGTTCGCGGCACGGCGATGAATCCCGTCGATCATCCACACGGTGGTGGTGAAGGCCGAACCAAGGGTGGGCGTCACCCGGTGAGTCCCTCGGGTAAGCCGGCCAAGGGTGGGCCGACTCGAAAGAGACGGAAGCCCTCGAATGCCTCCATTGTGCGTCGTCGTAAATCGAAACGATATGGACAACTAACGCTGAAGAAATAGGTATGGGTAGGTCAACAAAAAAAGGTCCGTACGTCGATCCAAGGCTGTATGTCAAAGTGCAAAAGCACGACGACGCGGGATCGAAAACTCCAATTACGACATGGGCTCGCGCCTGCACAATCGTGCCGGAATTCGTGGGTCACACGTTCATGGTTCATAACGGTAGACAGCACACCAAGGTGTTTGTCACTGAAGATATGGTAGGCCACAAGCTGGGCGAGTTCGCTCCCACGCGAACTTTCCGCGGGCATGGTGGCAAGGGAAAACGTTAATCCTGGTTTTTGTGGCGAAGGAATTAATTATGGCTTTTCGGGCATCGCATCGTTATGCACGCATCAGCGCCCGCAAAGTGCGCCCACTTGCCGAGTTGGTGCGCAACAAGCCCGCGGACGAGGCTTTGGCGATCCTTCGTTATCAGCCGCAACGTGGAGCCCGGATGTTGGAAAAAGTGATTCGCAGCGCGTTGGGGAATGCTCAAGATCCCGAGCAGAACCCCGGTCGCACGGTGAACGTCAACCAGCTTGTGGTCACCGAGGCGCGGGTCGACGGCGGCCCGATGTTCAAACGGATTCGGCCCCGAGCGCGTGGCATGGCGTTTTTAAACAAGAAACGAACATCGCATATTCACGTAGCTCTTGACGTCGAAAAGGTTGCGGATTGATTTTGAACAAGCCAAACATTCGGCGAAGCAGTAGTCAAAGAAACATCGGACGAACCAAACAGCGGATGAATTAAGAGAGTGAATCCATGGGTCAAAAAGTAAATCCTGTCGGCTTTCGCACCGGTATTATGCGGGGCTGGAAAAGCCGCTGGTATGCCTCGAAGCAGGAGTTTGCCGACCTGCTGATCGAAGACCACAAAATTCGCGACTTCATTAAGAACCATCCCCAGAAACAGCAGTATCGCAACGCTGGGATCGACCGGATTGAGATCGAACGAACTCGGGATGAAGTGAAAGTGATCCTGTTCGTCGCTCGCCCCGGTTTGATCATCGGAAAAAAGGGCCAGGAGATCGAGATTCTGAACGAGGAACTTCAGAACTTGATTGGCCGCCGCGTGAATTTGAAGATTGAGGAAATCAGCCGTCCCGAAGTGCAAGCTCAATTGGTGGCCGAGGATATTGCTCAGCAATTGTCCAAGCGAGCCAGTTTTCGGCGGACCATCAAAAGGTCGATGGAACAGACCATGGATGCGGGCGCGAGAGGGATCAAGATACAGTTGGCGGGTCGTTTAGGCGGTGCCGAAATGGCTCGCCGTGAGAAACAGATTACCGGATCAATTCCGTTGAGTACCTTGCGGGCGAAGATCGACTACGGCTTTACCGAAGCCAAGACCGCGCAAGGGCACATTGGGGTCCAGGTTTGGATTAATCAAGGTATGTACGAAGGAGGTGGCTCCGATGGCGATGATGCCCAAGAGGGTCAAGCACCGAAAAAGCCAAAGAGGACGTATAAGAGGTAACGCGACTCGCGGGAACACGGTCGTCTTTGGCGACTTTGGCCTGCAATCGCTGCAACCTGGTTGGATTCGCGCCCAGACGATTGAAGCCGGCCGAATTGCCGCGCAACAATATGTGCGTGGCGAGGGTCGATTGTATATTCGTATCTTTCCCCATAAGTCGATTACTTCCACGCCGTTGGAAACGCGAATGGGAAAGGGTAAGGGTGAACCCGAGGCCTGGGTCGCGGTGGTTCGTCCGGGAACGGTCTTGTATGAGCTTGGCGGCGTGACGGAAGAGCAGGCGCGAATTTGTTTTTCGCGGCTGGCGCACAAGATGCCGCTTCGAGTCCGTATGGTGAAGCGGCGTATGGCGTAGTCCCGACAAGGGTCGCCGCGGATCGATGGTTGAAAGAAATAAGAAGTTGACGGGAATCGAAAATGGACGCTGCTGAACTGCGAGAAATGAGCGACGAGCAGTTGGATCTAACCCTCAAGGACGCTTGCGAGAGTTTGTTCCGGTTACGTTGGCAAGCCCAAACAGAACGGCTCGACGCGCCCAGCGAGTTGCGGCGCAATCGTCGTCTAATTGCGCGGGCGAAAACAGTACAGCGCGAGCGAGAGCTTGGCGGGTCGCTAAAGGTTCAGGCCCGCTTTGTCGACCAGCAAACCGGACGCCCGGTTCGTGGTGGCGAGTTCCGCGGGAAGGTCGTGGTTGGCGACCAGTTGCTGGGTGAGCAAGAATTGGACTGCAACGGACGAGCGATCATTGTTTGTGATCTCAAGGAAGGCGAGCGGAAGGAAGTGGCCGGCAAGCTGGTGGAGAGCCGGGCCAATCTTTTTGTCGTCCTGGAAAAAGACGGCAAGGAAGTTTTTCGCTCGCGCGGATTTAGCGGCGCGGTGGGTCAGCATGTCCGCCACGGATTTAACATCGGAACAATGAAGGTTTAGTGTCATGCCGAAACGAGTGGCTGTCGGAGTCGTGACGAGCGACAAGATGACCAAAACGCGGGTGGTTGAGATTCCGCGTCTAGTGAAACATCCCAAGTATGGAAAGATTATCCACCGCAAGACGGTTTGCTACGTCCATGACGAAGGCAACGAGTCGGCGGCGGGTGATACCGTGGAGATTATCGAGGCGCGGCCCCGTTCCAAGAGCAAACGTTGGGAATTGGTGAAGGTCGTGGAAAAGAGCCGCGAGGTGGATGTCGCCGCGATGCGGGCGGCACGACAAGCGGACGCGAAAGAAACATAAAGGTTAGCAGGCGATGATCCAACAAGAATCGCGATTACAAGTAGCCGACAACACCGGTGTCAAAGAGCTGATGTGCATCAAGGTGCTCGGCGGTTCGCGACGTAGATTCGCCGGCTTGGGCGATATCATCGTGTGTAGCGTGAAGAGTGTGAATTCCGACAGTACGATCAAAAAGAAAACTATCGTGCGGGCGGTCATTGTTCGCTGCAAACAGCCCACGCGGCGGCCCGACGGAAGTTACATCCGTTTCGACAGCAACGCGGCGGTAATTATCGATCCCGATAAGAATCCACGCGGCACGCGTATTTTCGGAGCGGTGGCTCGGGAACTGCGTGACTGTAATTTCATGAAGATTGTCAGCTTGGCAAACGAGGTGGTGTGATGCTGATCAAAGTTGACGATACGGTGGAAGTCATCACGGGCGGCGACCGCGGAGAACGCGGGAAGGTGCTCAGCGTTGACGGACAAACTGGCAAGATCATCGTTGAAGGCATCAACCGAGCCTACAAACATGTCCGCCCCAGCCAGAAGAATCCGCAGGGGGGACGTTTGTCCAAAGAGATGCCAATCCAGGCGTCCAACGTGATGTTGGTCTGCCCGCAAACCAACAAGCCCACTCGAGTGGGCGTGCGTTACAAGGACGACGGTAGCAAAGAACGTTATGCCAAGGCCTCGGGTGCGTCTCTCGGCGAGATCGCTCCCCGACGCGAATCGTATGCGAAGAAATAGTTGAGTTGAGTCATGATTCCACGCTTGCAAGAAAAATACGAAAAAGAGATTCTGCCCGCCCTGCGCGAGTCGTTGGGCCGGAAGAATCGGTTGGATCTGCCGCGATTGCAGAAGATAGCCGTGAACATGGGTGTCGGCAGCGCGATCGCGGAAAAGAAACACATGGAAGATTCCGTTGACGCGATGACCCAAATTACGGGTCAGAAGCCGATCATCACGCGGGCTCGAATTTCGGTGGCGGGCTTTCGCCTGCGGGAAGGAATGCCGATTGGTGTCAAAGTGACACTGCGTCGGGCGCGGATGTACGAATTCATGGATCGGCTCGTCAGCTTGGCTTTGCCGCGTGTGCGTGACTTTCGCGGCTTGAGCCGGACGGCGTTCGATGGCCGGGGAAACTACAGCCTTGGACTCTCGGAACAATTGGTCTTTCCCGAATTGAATCCGGACAAATTCACGCGTGTGCAAGGCATGAACATTACTTTTGTGACTTCCGCGATAAGTGACGACGAATCACGCGAAATGCTGCAACTGTTCGGCATGCCATTCCAGCAGGCCGGTGGCTCCGATGCGGACGCCGCCTAACCTTCATTTAATTGTTTTTCGGAGATTGCAAACAACGTGGCAAGCAAATCAAAAATTGCGAAAGCCAAACGGGACCCAAAATTCTCAAGTCGGCGTGAATGCCGCTGCCAGTTGTGTGGCCGGCCTCGCGCCGTTTATCGGAAGTTTGGAATCTGTCGCATTTGCTTTCGCAAGTTAGCCGACCAGGGACTCATTCCTGGTGTTCGTAAGGCGAGTTGGTAGAGGGAATAAATTCACTATGATGACCGACCCAGTTGCCGACATGTTAACCCGCATTCGGAACGCCGTGCGCGTCGAACGGCCGCACGTGGACATGCCGCTATCCAAGTTGAAGCAAGGCCTGGCCGACGTACTCAAGCGGGAGGGCTACATTTGGGATTGGCAGGAAATTGAGAGCGATCCCGCGAATCAATTGCGGATCGACTTGAAATATGGCCCCAGCGGCGAAAAAGTAATTCAACACATTAAACGAGTCAGCAAGCCGGGCCGCCGCGTCTACGCCAAGTCGAAGGAATTGCGACCGATATTGCATGGGCTGGGGATCACCATCATCAGCACCAGCCGGGGCGTGGTTAGCGACCGCGAAGCACGCCAACGCCACCTGGGTGGCGAGGTGTTGTGCGAAGTTTGGTAGGCTCGTCGAATTGAGACCCTGCGTCGAATTGAAACAAAGGACAAAGGACAAAGGACAGGACAGATGTCCCGCATTGGTAATCAACCTATACCCATTCTGGATGGCGTTAAAATCGCCGTCAGCGGAAACACCGTTTCGGTGGAAGGCCCCAAGGGAAAGCTGGAGTGGTCCCACCGCCCGGAAGTCGCCGTGAAGGTGGATGAAGAAGGCAAGCAAGTCGTGGTCACGCGCAATCGGGAAGACGGCGGTGCGCGAGCTTTTCACGGGCTGACTCGCTCGCTGATCAATAATATGGTGGTCGGCGTCAAGGACGGCTATGAACGCCGCTTGGAGATCGTCGGCGTGGGTTACCTGGCGTCGATCGAGGGCGATGTCCTGAGCTTGCGGGTTGGTTTCGCTAACGAAGTGAAGAAGAAGATCCCCAAGGAACTCAATGTCACCTGCCCCGATCAAACCCACGTCGTGGTTCAGGGCTGTGACAAGCAAATGGTGGGCGAGTTTACCGCCGAAGTGCGGGCGATTCGCAAACCCGAACCTTATAAGGGTAAGGGAATTCGATACCAGGGCGAACACGTGAAGATCAAACCTGGTAAGACCGCCACCTAATTTCGAGAGAATTTGCGTAGCTAGTAGCAGAACTGGTTAACCGAGAGCAATTGTCGTGAACAAGCAAAAATTCATTGGTAAACAGCGGATCAGGCGAAAGAACCACGTCCGCAACAAGCTGCGTGGCACGGCGGAGCGGCCGCGGCTAAGCATCTTTCGCAGCCACAAGCACGTGTACTGCCAGGTCATTGATGATATTGCGGGAAAGACGTTGGCCGCGGCCAGCACGCGAGACAAGGATTTGGCGGGTGAAGTGAAGTACGGCGGCAACAAGGATGCGGCAACGGCCATTGGCAAAGCGGTGGCGGAACGAGCCTTGGCGGCCGGTGTCAAGAAAGTGCGTCTCGACCGAGGTTCCAGTAAATATCACGGCCGAGTCGCCGCCTTGGCGGACGCGGCTCGTGAAGCCGGGTTGGTTTTATAATCTTTGAAAGATCTTTCGGCAGCCGCCGAATAACTAGAGAACGGTTTACTCGGGAGTGATCCATAGTGGCGACTGATACAACACGAGGCGAGTACATAGACAAGGTCGTCAAGATCAAACGCTGTGCCGCCGTGGTCAAGGGTGGACGCCGATTCAGCTTCGCGGCGATGGTCGTGGTCGGCGACGGCAAGGGCCGGGTCGGTTGGGGCTATGGCAAAGCCAACGAGGTTCCGCCCTCCGTGGAAAAGGCCAACAAACAGGCGACGCGCACGATGATCGATGTGCCGATTGTCGAGGGGACGATTTCCCACGTGGTCCACGGTCGCTTTAGCGCGGCCAAAGTGATCCTGTTGCCGGCTGGTCCGGGAACCGGCATCATTGCCGGCGAAGCTGTACGAGCCGTGTGCGAAGCCGTCGGACTAACGAATATCCTCACCAAGAGTTTTGGCACGAACAACCCTGTCACGCTGGTCAAGGCGACCTTCGATGGGTTGAGCCAACTTAGGACTCAACAAGAAATTGAACGCCTTCGCGGAGTATCGCTGTCATGAAATTGCATGACGTTAATCGCGGCATAAAAAAGTTTAAGAAGGGCCGCCGCATCGGCCGCGGACCGGGATCGGGATACGGCAAGACTAGTTCTCGCGGACACAAAGGTCAAAAGTCCCGCGCGGGCTATTCGAGACATCCGGTCTTCCAAGGTGGGGCCATGCCCTTGGTGCGACGCGTGCCCAAGCGTGGATTCAATAATCGCTTTGCATTGCTCGTGGGAACGATCAACGTCGGGCAATTGGAATCCGCCTTCGATGCCGGTGAAGAGGTAACTCCCGAGACGCTGCGAGAAAAATCGGTGCTGAAGCATCGTTACGATGTCCTGAAAATCCTGGGGGATGGCGAGTTGAGCAAGAAGCTCAAAGTTTCCGCCCATCGCTTCAGTGCAACGGCGAAAGAGAAAATTGAGAAGGCGGGTGGCGAGATAGTCGAGCTTCCGGGTGCCGCTCCCGTCGTCAAAAACAAGCAGAAATCATCCCAAACGAGCAGTTAGCGAAGCAGTGGCCCAAGCCATGGCACGCTAGAATCGCAAAATCTAACTGAACTTTACAATGTCTCCGCCGAGGCCGAGAATACGGCGCGTCACGGAAGCCGCCAAGTAAACTCCTCTTTATATCCTACCGAGACGGACCGAAAACCATGTTGGAAAAGCTTCGCGTCGTCTTTACGATTCCCGAGCTGCGGCAGAAGATTCTGTTGACGCTGTTGTTCCTGGCGATCTATCGCGTCGGTTGGCAAATCCCGCTGCCGATGGTCGATCAAAAACAGATCGCGGCTCAAGCAGGCGGACAAACCGGCTTTGCCGCCTTCTTGCAAACCGCGACGGTCTTCGCCGCCAGCGATCTCAGCCGCGCCACGATTTTTGGCCTGGGCATCATGCCCTACATTTCGGCTTCCATCATTTTTCAATTGCTCGGCAGCGTCTGGAAGCCGATCGAAGATTTGAAGAAGGAGGGCGAAACCGGGCGGAAAAAGATCAATGAATATACGCGGTACTTGACGGTGGCGTTGTGTCTTGTGCAGAGCGCGATCTACGTCAGGGCGTACATTATGAGTGTCGATCAAAGCGGTGCTGCGCAATTGGTCGCCGAGGGCTTTACGGGCACGGGGAACAATCTGACTTTTGGTTGGCAAATCACCGCCGTATTGACCATGACTTGCGGCACGGTGTTTCTGATGTGGCTCGGCGAGCAGATTGACGAGTTTGGAATCGGCAACGGCATTAGCCTGTTGATTATGGCCGGTATCCTGGCTCGCATGCCGATGGCATTCATGCAGCTTATCTCCAACGCCAAATTTGAATTGGTCGGAATATCTCAGGGACGAACGGGCGTGGAAACGCTCATTATCTTGACGTTCCTATTCGTGGCGGTGGTGGTTGGCGTCGTCTTCATCACGCTAGGCCAGCGGCGGATCCCCACGCAGAGCGCCAAACACGTGCGAGGCCGGCGGGTTTACGGCGGCACCAGGCAATATTTGCCTTTGCGAATTAATCAGGCGGGCGTAATGCCGATCATCTTCGCCAGCAGTTTGTTGATGCTTCCTTCGTTGCTGTTCGGCATGCTCGGAAAGGTCGTTCCGGGCGAAGGAGCTGGGCGGGACATCGTCAACCTGCTGACGAGTGTTTTTTCGGGTGGAGCGTCGTTTGTCTATAACCTCTGCTATGTCGGGATGATCTACTTTTTCTGCTATTTCTGGACGGCAATCACCTTCAATCCCAAGGAAATGTCGGACAATCTGAAGGACAACGGCACCTTCATTCCCGGGTATCGTCCGGGTAAGCGAACGGCCGACTACTTGGAAAAAGTCATGGTCCGCATCACTTATGTTGGCGCAGGTTTTCTGGCATTGGTGGCCATCGTGCCCACCATTGTGTCGGCGCTGCTTGGCGTTGACCTCAACGTCGCTAGTTTTTACGGCGGCACCGGCCTATTGATCGCCGTCAGTGTCGCCTTCGATTTGGTTCAGAAAATCGACAGTCACTTGGTGATGCGAAACTACCGGGGTCTGTTGGAAGGTTAGCCGAAAAGAGAAGTTGGTCGAGTTGCAGAATTCGACGTTGGCTAAGGGTCGTGCTAGACTGGCGGCCCGTGAAGAGTTTGTTTGTGGCACGCATGTCGAGCTTCGGCTATGTTCATCGTTCTTGTTGGACCCCCGGGTGCCGGCAAAGGCATCCAGGGCGAGCGACTTTCTAAGCACCTCGACGCACCTTGGTTGTCGACGGGTGACATGCTGCGATCCGCTCAACACGCCCAAACACCACTCGGCCGCGAAGCCCAAGGGTTCCTTGAAAAGGGCGATTTAGTACCCGATCCCATCGTCATCGGAATTGTCTCGGATCGGCTTGAGGTAGGCGACTGCGACGATGGTTGCCTATTTGACGGTTTTCCGCGGACGATTGCCCAAGCCGAGGCTTTGGACGAATTGCTCCTGCATCGGGACACCCCACTGGATTTAGCTCTGGAATTGCGCGTGGATGATGAAATAATTCTAGAGCGTCTGTCGGGGCGAAATCGTGAAGACGATACGCTCAACACGATCGCCAATCGGCTGCGGGTGTATGCGTCCCGGACGAAGCCGGTACTGGACTATTACGGCACCGAAAACAACCTTTGTACCGTCGACGGCGTTGGTTCGGTCGACGAGGTTTTCAGGCGAATCCTGAAGTGCATCAACGACCACCAACCACGGAACAAGTAATCGAACCGCCATGACGCTTCGCTGGACTGACCTTTCCTCGGATACCGCCCCTTCAAGAACCCTTCGCTCGGCGCGCGAAATTCGTATGATGCGGCCGGCCGGACTGGCCGTCTGGAAAGCACATCAAATCGCCAAGGAACTGGTGCGTCCAGGCGCTACGACCGGCGAAGTCGACGCCGCGGTCGAACGGCACTTCGACAGGATCGGGGCACTGCCGCTGTTCAAGGGATTTCCGGGCGAAGTCCCGTTTCCTGCCGTCACGTGCATCTCGGTGAATGAAGAGGTCGTGCATGGTATCCCTGGCCCGCGCGAATTGGTCGAGGGCGATATTGTCAGCATCGACACGGGATGCAAGGTCGATGGCTGGTGCGGCGACGCGGCGGTCACGCATTGCGTCGGAACCGTCTCCACCCAAAAGAAGCAATTGTTGGAGATCACCGAAGGAGCGCTGCATCTGGCAATTGACCTGATGGGCAACCGCGACCGCTGGAGCGAGATTGCGAAAGAAATGTCCCATTATGTCCGCGACGCGGGGTTCTCGGTGGTCGAAGAGTTCGTGGGACACGCCATTGGCCGCGAAATGCACGAACGTCCGCAAGTTTTGAACTACTATGATGAAGAGAAATTCCGGGAAGGCGGTGATTTTGATTTACGGCCGGGAGTGGTCATCGCCGTGGAGCCAATGGTGAATACGGGAACCATCGAGGTAAAGGGCCTAGCCGACCATTGGACGCAGGTGACCGCCGATGGGCTGGCCAGCGCGCATTTTGAACACACCATCGCGATCACCAAGGATGGGCCCTATTTGTTGACAGGCGCGCCGGGTGAGAATGAGACCGATTTGCCAACCTGGCTTTGACGTTGGTAGTCCTGGATCGACGCGGTTAACGGACCGGCCGGCTCGCGGTTATTAGAGGGGAGCCGTCCATGATTACACTCACCAAGCCCTCCGAAGCGGAAGTCATCGCGTATTCGTGCGCGAACCGGGACGCCCCGTTTTCCTATGCCGAAGTGGGAGCCACGCGAGATACCGCGCCGGTTGGTTTTTCCACCGATCACCATCGAGTTCTGCTTGGGCGGGGTGCACAAACGTACCACCGCGCCAAGTTAGCCATCCGTGCTTGGCGGATGTTTCCCTCTCCCATGACCGAACTGTTTTGGCCCGACAAGCCGATCGAGGAAGGGACGCTTGTTGCCATTCTTGCGCGGGGGGCCGGCCTGTGGACGCTGAATCCTTGCCGAATCGTCTACGTTGTTGACGATCATCTTGAACAAGACGCTACACGAATCCTGAGTTTTGGTTTTGCTTACGGAACACTGCCAGACCACATCGAGTGCGGAGAAGAACGCTTCCTTGTCGAATGGAATCGAGAAACGGACGAGGTCTGGTACGACCTATTTGCTTTTTCTCGACCGCAACAACTGCTGGCGCAGGTCGGGCAACCCATTGTGCGGCGCGCCCAAGCCCGCTTTCGCCAACTGTCCGGCGAAGCGATGCAAGCCGCCACGTTGCCGACAAAGCTGTCGCCGGAGAACGTGTCGACGGCGGAATGCGTCGAGCTAGGCTGAATACTCACACCGGGCGCATAAAAAAACGTGCGACAACTTTCGCTGCCGCACGTTCTAGTCGCTGGTCTTCAACTAATTAGGAGCGTCTCCGCCGGGGGCATCTCCGCCGGGAGCATCCTTGGGCGTGTCCAACTTCGGCAGGTCGTCCTTGCTGGGAACGTCAATCTTGACGCCGTCTTCCGACTCAGGAATCGATGGCATTGCGCCAGGTTCGGGGAACGCATCCTCCGAAATGTCCTCTAGCTTGCCCTTGCGATCCTCCGCGGCCAATTCCGAATAACCCTTTTGCTCGAGGTCGTAACGGCCCCAGTAGACTCGCCGGTACGGGTTGTAGTAGTACACGTAGCGAGGTCGAGACGGGTAATGGATGCAGTAGTGGTAGTTGTACTTGGTGTACGTCGTGTAGGGCTTGTAGTAATACGATCGGTAGTAATACCGATGGCCCGTGTGGTAGCTCCAGCCACCATATCGTTGACGGTACGCTGCATCCGAGGTAGCAACCATGCCACCAAATACGGTCGTCATCATGACCGCTACCAACAGAAACGCCTTGAATCGCGTCATAGTAGAAACTCCTGACAGGGGAAAGTTGTTAACCATCACGGTAGATTAACTTGAGGTGTTTTGGTGATTACCTACTATACAATCAGATTCTCTTTCTGGCACCGGACACCAATTTGGAAAAAAATCTAGGAATGTGCCGACCAGTACCTCAATCTATCCCAAATAGGCGGTCACGATCAACCAACCATGGCGGGTGGTAGTGCCCTAACTGAACGCCCCAAATTGCCCGTTTTATGGTGAAAATAGGGCAAGCTTCGCCTTAATCCGGACGCTACCACCCGGAACGGCCACTTTGGGTAGTTCCGCCTGGTCAGGTACGGTCAGAATGGAACCGCGGGACGGGATGGCGATAAAGCGAGTGTATTCGGTTCGGAATGTGATCTGCAAAGGACGACAGCCCGCCTCTTGGCAGGCCACGGTTTGATCTAAAATGAACAGAGAAAAGACCTTGATGAAACACCTCGCTCGCGTGCAGTCCGTTGCAAAGAAGATGGAATGAAGGATAGAAACAGCCGGGGACGGTTCCGCCAGTATCTGCAAGATGCCAAGGACCGGCCCAAAGACAAGCGACGATCTCAAAGTAAGGAAGAAAGTCCCACGAGAATTCGCTCGTTTGGGACTTTGTTGATTGAGTTTTCGCGACTGCTGCGCGGGCACCGGCGGGCCATCGCTTTTGCGCTGGCGACGTTGACCGTGGCCACGGTCTTGAAACTTGTTCCGCCCGCCGGGCTGAAGGTCGTCATCGACTATGTCTTGACGCCGGGTCAAGAATTGCCGGCGTCGTGGACTTCGACGTTGCACTTGCCGACCGACCGCTTACAACTGCTGCTGCTGGTCGCGGCGGTGGTGCTTACGGTGACTCTATTCGCGTCGGCCATGCACCTGTGGGGACGATGGTCGGCGACCAAAACGGTCAATCGAGTTCAAGTGGGCGTCCGTCGCAGAGTGTTTGAACACGCGGTTCGGTTGCCCTTACATCGCGTGTATCAACTCAAATCTGGAGGTGCCGCCAGCTTGCTTCGCGAAGACGCCGGCGGTGTGGCCGAGTTGATCTTCAGCATGATCTACAATCCGTGGCGGGCGATCATTCAACTCGCCGGCAGCTTGATCATTCTGGTGTGTGTCGATTGGCGTCTAATGGTCGGCGGATTGATGCTGATTCCGGCCGTGTATCTGACGCACCGAACGTGGATCAGTCGGATCCGCCCCATGTATCGCGACATTCGTTCTCGCCGGCAGGATATCGACGGCTACGCCACCGAGGCGTTTGGAGGCATGCGGATCGTCAGAGCCTTCAGCCGTGAAAAGAGCGAAGCAGGCCGATTCGTGCGGGGCAATAACCTGCTGGTGCGGCAGCAACTATTTGTCTGGTGGTGGGCCAGAGCCATCGAAGTGATTTGGGAGTTCCTGATTCCGCTGGCTTCGACGGCCCTGCTGGCTTATGGCGGCTATCGAATCTTGCAAGGGCAGATGACGCTCGGCGACTTGACGATGTTCCTGTTCTATTTGGCGCTGCTGCTGGAGCCGCTGGCCACGCTGGCGACCAGTGCCACGACCTTTCAAAATAACTTGGCCGGGCTGGACCGAGTTCTCGATCTTTTGGAGGAACCGAACGAACTGGAAAACGACAGCGGAAAGAAACGCATCGATCCCCGACAAGTTGTTGGTGAGTTGACTTTCCACGACGTCGATTTTCGCTATCCGGCAAGCAAGGAAACCGTACTGAGCGAAATCAACTTGAAAGTTCTGCCGGGAGAAACCGTCGCTTTGGTCGGCAGAAGCGGCGCGGGCAAAACGACGCTCTGTAATCTTGTGGCCCGGTTCTACGATCCAATTTGTGGCCGCATTGAACTCGACGGTACGGACTTGCGCGAACTTCAACTCGATTCATACCGCAAGCTGCTGGGCGTCGTCGAACAGGACGTGTTCATGTTCGATGGAACGATCGCCGAAAATATTGGCTATGCAGTCGGGCGTCCGGATGCGGACGCGATTCGGCAGGCGGCCCGAGCGGCCAATGCCGACGAGTTCATCATGGCCTTGGAAGACGGCTATGATACGGTGATCGGCGAACGGGGAGTCAAGCTAAGCGGCGGACAACGCCAAAGGCTGGCGATCGCTCGGGCGCTGCTGGCCGATCCCCAAATACTGATCTTGGACGAAGCGACCAGCAACCTGGACAGCGAAAGCGAACTGCTCATTCAACGCAGCTTGAGAACGCTGCTGCAAGGACGGACCTGCTTTGTCATCGCTCACCGGCTCAGCACTATCAAACATGCCGATCGAATCGTCGTGTTGGACAAGGGACGCATCCTTGAAGTGGGAACTCACGATCAACTGCTGGCCGAAGGCGGCAAGTATCAAGAAATGGTCGCCCTGCAAACAGAGTTCGAGCAAACGGCACTATGATGTCGACGGCACCATGATGTTCGGGTGCCACGACGTCGAACGTGCCGTGCTGCCGAAGCTGCCAAATGTCAATCCTCTTTGAGACCGCGCTGCTTGGCTTTCTTCTTTGCGGCTTCAATGGCCTTCGCTTCATCGGTGGCATCGTACGCGGGATTTTGCTTGGCCGGCACGGGAGCATTGATTTGCTTGCGCCACGATTCCAAACGTGTCAGCAATTCGCGCGTCTTAGCTGGCTGCTTCTCGTTTAGATCGGTGGTTTCGCCGATGTCGTCCCGCAAGTTATAGAGTTCGATTCCGCCGTCTTCAAAGTACTGATGCAGCTTCCAGTCGCCGTGTCGAATAATGCTGCACGGCCGCGAGCGAAACAGCGGGTCGCGCTGCTCGTTCGACACGCCGTTGTACGACTGCAAGTAAGCGGGAAAGTGCCAGAACAGGGCCCGATCCGCGAGCGTCTCGATCTCGCCTTGGAACAACGGGACGAGGCTGACGCCATCGATCGGTTGATTCTCCGGCGTCTTCGTTCCGGCGATTTCGCACAACGTGGGATACATATCGACGCCAATGATCGGCTCGTCGCACTTCGTGCCCGGTTTGACCTTGCCCGGCCACTTCACAAAGAACGGCACACGAATTCCGCCCTCGTAATAGGTGCCCTTGTAACCCTTCAGCGGATCCATGTCGGTGGCCGGGCCATAGCCACCGTTGTCGGAGAAGAACAGGATCACGGTGTTTTCTTCCAGGCCCAGTTCTTCAAGCGTCTGCTGGATTTTTCCAACGCCGTCATCGACCGACTGGATCATCGTGGCCATCGCCACATGGTCGTGCAGTTTGCCTTTGGGCTTGGCTTCGTACTTGGCCACAAGTTCCTTCTTGGCATGCAAGGGTGTATGGACGGCAAAGTGCGTTAAATAGAGCGCCCAAGGTTTGTCTTTGGACCGGCGAATGAAGGCGACCGCCTCGTCCGTCAGCCGGTCGGTCAAGTATTCATCCCGGGGGGCATCCTGTAGGCCGGGCGCCTTGCCATGCGGAGGATAGTAGCCTCGCGGCGGGCCTCCGGCATGCGTGCCGCCGATGTTGAGATCGAAACCATAGGGGATGGGATCGCCGCTCAAATGCCACTTGCCCATGGTGGCGGTGGCATAGCCGGCTTGCTGAAGTTGGTGTGCCCAAGTCTTGATGGTTGGGTCGAGCGTACTCACGCCCGGCACGTGCACCAGCCGGCGATGCCGGGCCTTGCCTCGCGGTCCGGTGCCAACGTTGAAGATCTTATGCCGCGGTGTATACTGGCCCGAAAGCAAGCACGCCCTCGCGGGCGCGCAATTCGCCGCGCAAGAATACGCGTCGGTAAAGATCATTCCTTGCGACGCAAGCTTATCAATGTGAGGCGTCTCGTAGAAGTCGGAGCCCATGTATTTGGTATCCCGCCAGCCGAAGTCATCGAGAAAAATGAACAGGATGTTCGGCTGGCCTTCGTCCGCCAACGCGGTGTCGATTCCGGTGAGAATGCAAAGCGTCGCCACGAGAGTGCTGATGACAAAGTGTTTCATGAGGGGCCTAGATTCAATTTTGTGAAGTGTCATTTCGCATGATTTCATATTAACAGACTTCACGGCTCCATTCCTCGGTGTTTTAACCATGTACCTCATGGCCCGAATTCAAAAATCCACGGGAAGCAACGACATGACAAGACGCATCGAGTTCCGCCTAACATTCCGCACGCTTGTCTTCGCCACGGCGATTGTTCTGATGCCGTGCAGCACGTTTGCCGCCGATCGACCGAACATATTGCTCTTCACCGCGGATGACCTCCACGCGGAATCACTGGGCGTCTACGGAGGCCGGCCCAAGGATCTAACCCCCAATCTCGACGCCTTCGCCGCCGAAGGACTGCTGTTCAACCGGGCGCATGTTAACGCGGCCATTTGCGCGCCTTGTCGAGCAATCCTCGCCACCGGCCGCTACAGCCACCGATCTGGCGCGATGGGATTCATGAAAGCTCGGGAAGATGTTCCGGACATTGTCACGACTCTCAAGGGTGGCGGATACCTCGCGGGAATTTTGGGCAAGGTCGGCCACTCCACGCCTAAGAACTCCATGAAGTGGGACTATCAGTTCGACCAGCGAGATCTTGGAAATGGCCGCAACCCCGAAATCTACTATCAGCGGGCGAAGACGTTTCTCGAGCGGAGCAAGCAAGAGGGCAAGCCGTTCTATTTCATGGTGAATTCCCACGACCCGCATCGCCCGTATTGCAATCCGCAAAAGCTAACCAAAGGCGCGGCAATGCCGTCGCGCACCTATGATCCTTCGGATGTTGACGTGCCCGGTTTCCTGCCCGATCTGCCCGGCGTCCGTGCCGAACTGGCTCACTATCTCAATTCGACGCGCCGGCTGGACGACACGTTCGGCAAGGTCATGCAGGCACTGAAGGAATCCGGATGCGCGGACAAGACCCTGGTCATCTTCATTTCCGACAACGGCATAGCCGTGCCGTTCGCCAAGTGCAACGCATGGTTTCATAGTTCGCGGACTCCCATGCTGGTTCGCTGGCCTGGCGTGGTCGAGCCCGGAACGCGCAACAACGACGCCTTTGTTTCGACGGTTGACTTCTTCCCTACATTTCTCGAAACGAGCGGCGTGCAAGGGCCCGAGGGATTGGATGGGCACTCGTTTGTGTCGCTATTGAAAGGCCGGCCCCAACCGAACCGTCAGTACGTCTTCACGCAAATCGATTCCAAAGCCGGCGGCGATGCCGTGCCGATGCGTTGCGTTCAGAACGGACAGTACGGCTACATCTACAACCCCTTCAGCGACGGCAAGCACTGGTACCGCAACAATAATGAAGGCAAAACCATGGCCGCCATGCAGGCGGCTGCCGCGAATGACCCTCGGATCGCGGCGCGGATCAAACTGTTTCGCTATCGTGTTCCCGAGGAGTTTTTCGATTTGGAAAAAGACCCGGATTGCCTTCACAACCTCATCGACAAGCCGCAACATCGGGAAGCAATCGAAACCTTGCAGGCCAAACTGGTCGCCCACATGCGGCGGACCAGTGATCCGATGTTGAAGGCGTTTGAAAACAGAACGGACCGCTCGACGGTCGACAAGATTCTGGTCGATACCTATGGCCCGGCAAAGCCTCGGAAAAGGACGCTGAAAAAGAAGCGCAACGCGCGGAAGGCAAACCAACAAGCTGGCAAGAATTGAATTCTCCGCGGCAGTCGTCCAACTTGCACGCGCCGTCTCGTCGCGATATGTTGCCTCGGACCCTTGCCCGCCTCACCAGGAAGAGCTCATGTCTGTCCAACCCGCGACCATCGCCGACGTCCGTCAAGCCGAGCAAGTCATCCGGCAACACATCTCGCCCGCGCCGCTGGTCCGGTCCTACCCGCTGGAGAAAGAACTCGGCCTGTCCGCCGGTCGCCGAGTTTGGTTGAAGGATTATGGTTGGACGCCGGTGGGCTCGTTCAAGTTGATGGGAGCTTTGAACTGGATGGCGGGCAACTTGGAGCGAATCGGTGAGAGACCGGTGGCCGCCCATTCGTCGGGCAATTTTGCTTCGGGGATCTCGTTTGCCGGCATGCGGTATGAAAAGCGGGTCATCATCGTAATGCCGGAAAGCGCGCCGCAAGTGAAGTTCAACTTGACGCGATCATTTGGCGCGGAGATTCGCACATACGACATTGCCACCGACCACCAAACCGGCCAGCGTGATCGGCTGACACGAGAAATCGCGGAAGATGAAGGAGCCGTTCAGGCATCCCCTTACGACGACAACCACGTGATTGCCGGAAACGGGGTCGGTGGGCTTGAGATCGTCGAGGAACTGCGTCTGCAGGGTCGGAGTTTATCTCAGTTTCTCTGCCAGGTCAGCGGCGGCGGCCTGATGGCGGGCCATGCGCTGGCGATCGCGGATGGGTTCCCGAAAGCCGCGATCATCGGCGTCGAACCGGATGGGGCCAGCGACTTCCGCCAATCACTGGAAGCAGGAAAGAGAGTGCGAATCGAGCAGCCGACTAGCATTTGCGACGGGCTGCTTTCGTATGACGTTGGCGAACACAACTGGCCGATTCTGCGGCGACATGTGACGAAGTCGGTCTGTGTTGCGGATATCGAGACGCGGCAGGCCATGAAGTGGATTTATGAAAAACACGGCCTGCGCACCGAACCATCGGGCGCGATCACGATCGCGGCCGCACTGACCGGTAAAGTGTCGCTCGACGGCGAAGGTGACATCGTGATCGTGGTGAGCGGCAGGAATGTCGACGACAAGTCATTTCGCCAGTGGACATCGCTGGACGCTTGAGCAACTCTTGGGAAAATTCCGCTTCACTCTTTCTCCACGCGCTGCCGCCACTTTTCAAACTCGCCCGCCAACCTTCGAACTCGCTCCGGCTCGCGACTTGCTAGGTCCACCGTTTCCGTGCCGTCGGCGACCAAGTCGAACAGTTGCCAATCCTGGCCATTTTTCGGTTTGACGGCCTTCCATTTTCCCATGCGGATTGCATGATGTCGGGGGACGTTCCAACAGAGTGCCGCATGTTCTTCACTCGGCTTGCCCTCGAAAACGGGCGCTAGACTCTTGCCTTCGACGGGAAGTGGCTTGCGGCCCTCAAGCTGGGTGGGATACTTGGCGCGGCCCACGTCCAGGCAGGTCGCCATGAAATCGATGACGTGTCCAACATGGTCGGTGAACTGGCCGCCCTCGCGAATCACGGCTGGCCAGCGCACGACCAGCGGCGTGCGGATGCCGCCTTCGTAGCCTGTTAGCTTGGTGCCGCGCAGAGGAGTGTTGCTCACGTTCGCCCACGCCAATCCATAGGCGGCGAAAGTGTCGTGCGGTCCGGGCGGGTTGTCCGGCCCGCTGCCGGGGCGGATGGCAACCCGATCGTTGCGCCATTGGTCGTTCTTGGCACCAGGGCCAAATCCAAAGCCACTTTTGCTGGGCGCAAGCCCGCCGTCGGGCGCTGCACCATTATCAGAAAGGAATATCACCAAAGTGTTCTCGGCCTTGCCCGCCTTTTCGACCAACGTCAACAACTGACCAAGACCGCGGTCGATCGCTTCGACTTGGGCCGCGTAAACCGCCATCCTTTCGGCTTGCCACTCCTGGAATCGGTTGGCCTTCCAATCGTGAATGGATGCGGGTCGAGGCGATAGCTTCCATTGATCGGGCACGAGCCCTAGCTCACGCTGACGTTGCAGTCGATGCGCCCGCCACTCGTCCCAACCGCGTTGTCGGTATTGTTTGCGATAGGCGGCGACATCCGCCTCGCGAGCGTGAAGCGGCCAGTGCGGGGCGATGTGCGCCACGTACAGAAAAAACGGCCCGTCGTCGCGGACCGCCTCTTGCAGAAAACCGGCGGCATGCTGGTTGAAGGCATCCGTCATGTAAAAGACTTCCGGCAGCTTCCACCGATCGCGATTCAGATAGTAAGGATTCTGGCTGACCTCATGAAAGTAGCTGATCTTGGCCTGACACATCGGCCCGAAAAACCGATCAAAACCACGATCCAGCGCCGAATCGCGTCCTTGCCATTTGCCGACCATCATCGTTCGATACCCGGCGTCTTGCAGCACCTCGCCAATGGTCACGCATTTGCTGAAGTCCTTGGGCTCATTCCAGCGGTCGCCGCGATGGCCAATCTGCTGGCAGTACAAACCTGTCAACAACGACGCGCGCGTCGGTCCACAGATGGCGTTGTTGTAGAACTGTGTGAAACGCAGGCCGTCGGTTGCCAAGGAATCAATTTGGGGAGTGCGAATCTCGCCGCCATAGCATCCAATGTCCGACCAGCCGAGATCGTCCGCCATCACAAGAATGATGTTGGGGCGCGAGACTGTCTTCTTATCGGCACCGAACGCAACGGAGTTCACGACAAGCCAACAAATAAACAACCGCACTATGATTCGAAGCATCAGCTTGGGTTTCCCTTATTGATCCCTTGTACGAATTGATTCCCATCTCAAGCAAGCGGTGCGAAGCACGGCGGGTGCCTCGTTTCGCGAGTTCAATTGACCTATTATAGACCGTGTAGTACTTCGGCGAGCATGGATTCAATCTGTTTCCCAACTTCTCGTAATGTACTTGGAGAAGCAATAAGCGGCGGAGAAACTTGCATGGCGCGGCGATTGTGTGACGAGGACATCTGGCGGCATCTTGACAATCTGACCAAGCCTCCGCGCAGCCTGGGAACCTTGGAATTGTTAGCCCATCGGCTATGCGGCATACAGCAGTCGCTCGAGCCACGTACCGCGCCACGAGCGGTCGTTGTCTTTGCCGCGGACCATGGCGTTGCCTCCGCCGGCGTGACTGCCTGGCCGTCGGACGTGACGGCGCTGATGATTGCGAATATTCGTGGCGGAGGAGCGGCCTCCTCGGTGTTGGCCGAGCTTTTTGACGCGACGATTCGTGTAGTAGACGTGGGTTCCCAGCGGGAGGAAGCGGACGCCCCCGACAGGCGAGTTCGCCGCGGAAGCCGTGATCTGGCGAAAGAAGCGGCGCTTAGCGCTGAAGAGTTTTCCATGGCCATGGATATTGGCCGACAAGAGGCGGTTGTCTGCGCGGAACAAGGCATGGCGGTCGTGGTGGTCGGAGAAATGGGGATCGGCAACACGACGCCCGCTTCGTGTATCGCGATGTTGTTGGCCGAGGTTCCCCTGAACGACGCGGTCGGTCGCGGGGCGGGCGCAGATGACCAAACCTTGGATAGGAAAAGAAACGTCGTTGGGACGGCGGTCCGTCGCGCGCGGCAATGGACCGACGATCCGCGGACCGCCATCGCCAGTGTGGGCGGTCTGGAGATTGGGGCCATGGCCGGGTTCTTTTTGGCAGCGCATGAACACGGACTGACTATTTTGTTGGACGGGTTTGTCGCGACCAGCGCCGCACTCGTTGCCCATCATTTTGTAGCCAGTGTACCGGACTCCATGATCGCGGCGCATTTGTCGACCGAACCGGCGCATCGCCAGTCGCTGGAAAAGCTTGGACTAAAACCAATGCTGCAATGGGACATGCGGCTCGGCGAAGGAAGTGGCGCGCTGCTGCTGTTGCCGCTGTTGGATGCGGCCGCCGCGATCTCGACGAAAATGGCGACGTTTGCAGATGCCCACATTCAGCGGAAATAACACAACGTGGCCGAACCGAATCGAGACAGTGCCGACGGTTCCTTGCCGGGCGAACAGAAGCCACCAGCGGCGGCGCCGATAGGACGCTGGTCAAATCTGCGAGCCTTGGGCGCGGCGATCGTCTTTTTGACGCGCATTCCGCTGCCGTACAATCCGTCTTTTCACGACCCGATAACACTCCGTCGATCGACGATTTTTTTTCCGTTGGTTGGGTTGTTGATCGGTGGACTCACCGCCACGACCATTTTTCTAGGCGAACAATTGTGGCACGCAGCCGCGGCGGTGATCCTGGCACTTGCTGTCGAAGCATTATTGACTGGCGGCTTTCATGAAGATGCTCTGGCTGATTTCTGCGACGCATTCGGCGGCGGATGGACGCGCGAAGATGTACTGCGAATCATGAAAGACAGCCGCCTGGGTACCTATGGTGTACTCGGTTTGGTGTTCGGAGTTTCGCTGAGAGTCGTATGCCTCTACATCCTTGTACAGCGTTTTCACGCGGATCAGTGGCATGTCTGGGTCGTGGCTCTTCTCGCCAGCGCCAGCGTGGGCCGCTTGGCGATTCTGTTGGCCATGGCGTCGATTCCGCCCATCCAACATCGCGAGAGCCTGGCAAAGGACATCGGCGAGCGGCTGTCGTGGAAACACGTGGTGGCCGGCGCGTTGTGGACGTTGCCCGCACTTGCTCTGTTCGCGTATCTCTTGCCAGCCCAGTTCGGGTTAGCGGCGTTTTCGGTGAGTGTCGCTTTCGTACTCTACTTACGGATCGTTCGCCGCAAGTTGGGTGGCATCACGGGCGATTGCCTGGGATGTATTTGCTACGTTACGCAAGTACTCATTTTGTTGGCGGCTGCCGCCGAATTCTAACTACGGGGTAACTCGACTTGAACGGTCGACTGATTCTGGTACGGCATGCGGAAGTGGCTCAGCGCTACAAGGGCGTTTGCTATGGGCAAAGCGACGTTGAGCTGAGCCCGGCCGGCGAGCAACACAGTCTTGAGTTGGCAAACCAACTGTCACAATCATCCATCGACAGGCTGGTCCACAGCGGCTTGGTTCGCACGCAATTCTTGGCCGACGCGTTAGGCAAACGATGCTCTATCGAAGCGGAATTTTGTCCCGCCCTCCAGGAACGGCACTACGGCTCTTGGGAACTCATGCCATGGGACGAGATTCATCGGTCATTCCCCGACGACATGATGCGGGTCGTCACCCAGCCGCAAGATTTTCAACCTGGTGGCGGCGAAACGACATTTCAGTTGCGGGATCGAGTTGTCGACTGGTACGAAAGCTTGCCCCACGAACAGACCATCGTGGCCATCACGCATGGCGGCCCGATCGCCGCATTGTTAGGAACCTTGGACAACCATCCCGTTTCAAAGTGGCCGGGATTGATTCCACCCTTCGGTCAGATGACGACGATCAAGCTTCATCATTAGGCCTCAGTCGCCGATTCAAACCATCGACTTAGTTGCTCTGGCTCACATTCACCGCGCGGATCTTTCCTCGACCGCTTTCGAACCAGAAGCCGCCTATTTTTTCGAACTCAATGTCGACCTCGGCCTTTGGAGGTTCCTCACCGGGAGCGCTGGGGTCCAACTCGCCGAACTCAACGGCCGTCGCATGGTCGCCATCGATGACTACGTCCCGCAATTGCCGGTTGCGCGAGACTCGGCGAAACATCATGAAGATTCCGGAGTTTGACGTTTTCGTCAGCGGATCCATTAGGTCCACGAACAGCTTTCGCAAATCCTGGTGCGATTCGATAAACTCGGCCGGATCGGTCGTGTCCGTGAAACGATGGTGCGTCAACGCCATTGAACTGCCCTCGTCCCCGCCGAACTTCGATCTTAGGGCGGCTACGTTAACGGCACTGCTGGCATGTTTCTTACGCCAATCCGGTGTGGCGGAATCGAAGACGGTGCCCCAGTCTCGCTCCTCGGTCGCAGCTTCATTCGCGTTCCACAATTCCTCGGGGGACGCGTACTCGGGATCGGGATAGGTCGGTGCGGGCTCCGCCACCTCGGGGCTCGCGCCGTTGCCCACATCGATTCCCGAGGCGGTGTTTGAATCATTCCCATCTCCACAGCCTACCAGCACGATGACGACCGGTAGAAACGCCAAGACTCTGCCAAGTTTTCGCCGTGGTTTGGTGTAAACTCCCATTTGCTTTTCCCCTCGTGTGTGAGTCGAAATTCTGGTGAACGCGGGATCGTTCGCTGGTTTCACGGCGGAGCGCCGAACCAGGATCAAATTGTCGCACCGTGCCGCCTGTCATGAATCACAGCATACAGGATCAGCAGGGGCGGATAACGCATGAAGTTGGCCAATTTTTCCCAATCACTAATGCGATTCTTGGCGTTCGAGACGGCCTCGCAAGCGAAAAGTGATCTGCTCCAGCGTCGCCGCCAGATCGATTTTCTCGTCTGGATCGGTCTTCGTATTGAACAGGGCGTACGTGGTCGTGGCACCATAGGTGGCGACCAACTTCCAGCGCCCTTCTTCCACAATCACTCGTCGGCCTGTGTTGGCCAGCGGATGAAACGACTCGCCGCTTGGTTGCCGAGAAAGCAGCGGCCAGATCGATAGGGCGGGAATTTCCGATTCGTCAACGTCGCTCGGTTTCCTGAGTACGTTGCTTTCGGCGGGAGCTTGGTCCCCTTCAACGTCGACCACAGTAGCTTTGGGCAGATCGGAAATCGCTATATTGCCATGCACATTGGCGGGGGATGGTGACTTCCTGACGATAATGGAGGCCCCCTCGAATTCGCGCGTGACGTTGTCGACCGCCGTAACCCGCGAGCCGCTGGCATTAACGGCATTGCGATAACCTTGAAACCGATTATTGGCGACCGTCACCGTCGAGTCCTTCCAGACCCATACCGCCGAACCTTGACCGGGACCCTTGCCGAAAAAACGATTTCCAATCACTTGAACATCGCCGTGAGCC
>JAJDEH010000485.1 GCA_029259935.1 Planctomycetota bacterium | reverse complement strand
ACATCCAACACCCGCGGTCGTTTGGCCGTGATCATGGGGGCGATGCGGTTGACGCGAACTCGGGCCGTCCGCAGCTTGCGAGGCCGGATCCTATTCCACTGCAGGTGCCAAGCCGCGCCCTGTGAGTTTTCGTCGAAGGTGGCTCCGTATTGATACAGGGCGCACTCGGGACATTTCCACAAGGTCGTTTTTCCCGGAACGACAAACTCTTCGAGCTCTTCGCATTTGCACAACTGGCACACGCGCCGAGGTGAGGTTGAGGCAATCATGTGCAGATACGCTTTCATCGTATAGACTGACCGGTACCTTCCGCTTGCGCGGACTTATAGCAGAATCAGCGGCCCGCATTTAGCTCAATTTGCCCGGGCCGCCGTGGCAAACGATCGACCAACCGCACAAGGAGTCTCAATATGTCCTCAGCCGATCAAACTCGCGAAACCGAGCCAGAGGGCCGACAAGAGGATCCCGCGAACGAACTGCCGCGAACCATCGTTTTGCAAGACGCCCGCGGAGCCCTTTCCCGCAAGACCGGCTGGCTGCTAGCAGCGCTGGGCTGGCTGGGGCTGGCGATCGCTCTGCTGTCCATCTATATCTTGGATACCGCCAAGCAAGACTACTACGACACGACGGGCGGGATCTCGGAGAGTTATTTTGAGGGCGACCAAGAGGCGGCCGACAAGATCGCCATCATCACGATCGCCGGAGTCATCTACGACGGCGACGGATTCGTGAAACGGCAAATCGAACGCATTCGCCAAGACGACAGCGTGAAAGCCATCGTGATTCGGGTCGATTCGCCCGGCGGAACCGTGGCCGGATCCGACTACATGTTTCATCATCTGAAGAAGCTGCGTGATGAAAAGAAGCTGCCGATCGTGGTCAGCATGGGCAGCATCGCGGCCAGCGGCGGCTATTACGTTTCCATGGCGGTGGGTGATCAGGAAGATTCGATCTACGCCGAACCCACCACCACAACCGGTTCGATCGGCGTGATCATTCCGCATTATGATGTGAGCGGCTTTCTCGCGGATCACAACATCAAAGAAGACTCGATCGCCAGCCATTCCCGCAAGCAGATGCTCAGCATGACCAAGGCCATTCCCGAAGAACACCGCGCGATTTTGCAGTCGCATGTCGATGACTTTTTTGAGCTGTTCAAAGTTCGCGTCAAAGAGGGACGCCCGCATTTTGTGGAACACGAGCAAGAACTGATCAAGGTCGCCACGGGCGAGGTCTTTACCGCCGACAAGGCGCTAGAGCATGGCCTAGTTGACAAAATCGGCTTCATTGAAGACGCCATCGGGCGGGCGGCGGAATTGGCCGGCGTGAAGGCGGACGAAGTTCGCGTGGTCCGTTACAGTCGTCCTGAAAAACTGATCGACATTTCGACATTTGCTCAAGCGCGTGGTCCGTCCGACGAGTTGAGCGTCTTATTCGACTTGAGTACGCCGAGGGCTTACTTTTTGGCGACTTCCTTGCCGCCCTTGATTCGCAACAAGTCGGCGGATTGATGGATTCACTTTGAAAGGATTCAAGCCGCCATGGCCTATTTAATTGGCACCGACGAAGCGGGATACGGCCCCAATTTGGGGCCGTTGGTCATCTCGGCGACACTGTGGAAGGTGCCTGAAAAGCTGCTTGGAAAGGACCTTTATCCTTGTCTCGCGCCAGCGATTGTCGGGTCGTTGGCATTGAAGTCGGGTGCTGATTCGATAGCCATCGCCGACTCCAAGCAACTGTATCATCCGGGCGGCGGGCTGGAGGCGCTAGAGCGAGGATTGCTGTCGATGTTGCGGCTAACCGGCCAGCCGCCATCCGACTGGCGAGACATCTGGAAATGTCTGGACGCCGGCAGCCTGCAATCGCTGAATGAAATTCCGTGGTACTCTGATTACGAATCGCCGCTGCCGATCGACGCCTCTCATGAAGAGCTCGACGCTCTGGCATCGCGCGTGGGCGAACGCTGCCAAGACGTCGGCATTCAGTGCCAGCGGATTCAGAGTACGGTCGTTTTTCCAGCGCAGCTTAACGACGGCATCCAGCAATACGGTAACAAGGCGACCGTTCTGTCGCTGCGAACGTTGTCACTAGCCGAGTCACTGATGCGCGACCTAGGCGACGAACCGATCATGATCCACTGCGACAAACATGGCGGGCGGAACAAATACGGCCCCATGTTGCAGCAGGTGTTTCCCGGTTATCTGTTCCAGGTCGCTTGCGAAGGCCGCCAGCAGAGCGTTTATCGCTGGGGTCCGCCGCAGCGGCCCATTGAGATTCAGTTCGTGGCCAAGGGCGAGAGTTGTCTGGCATCCGCCCTGGGCTCGATGGCGTCGAAGTATTTGCGTGAACTGGCGATGCGGGCGTTTAATCACTTTTGGACGAAGCGAGTGCCCGGAATCCGACCAACCGCCGGATATCCCGTCGATGCAAAACGTTTCCGCGAGGAAATCGCCGATGCTCAGCGAGAACTGGAGATCGCGGACTGGATCTTATGGCGTAACAAGTGACCCGAGGAAGGGTATGCGGACAGAATTCATGGCGAGCTTAACAACTGCCATAACGAAGACTCATGTCGCGACCCGCGACCTAAACGCGTCCATTAGTCGGCAATTTCGAAAGCCGTGAAAACGGCGGCAGCATATAGCTGCGGGTACCAGCCCGCAGGTCAAGGGAGGATGGATAGTGGCCTGCACCTTTATGCCGATAATGAGTGCGGGCAAGAGACGAGGATGGACGGCGGAGGGGCACTGGTTATAGCTGTAGTTGGTTTTGTTGTCGCGCTAGTCGACAGTCCGTTGCCCGATCCCTTGGATCTAGTAGGGGCAGCGATCATCGTTGGCGGTCTCAGCGCACTTGGAGTGATTGCTTTCGGGGAATCTGAAGGAGAAGCCTGTGGATGTCAAACAGCCTAGTTATGAGGCTTGGAAGTCAATTGAAGCAGGCATGCCCTTAGATGAGGTAGTCGACTCGTTGGGACAGCCTGTTTCGAACAGACTTGGGCCCCTGGACTATTGCTTCGGGTACCTGAGGTCGCCATATTTCCCTAGCTGCCCGTTCGATTACTCATTCATTGTACAGTGTGATAGCGATATGCGAGTAGAAAGTAAAATCGACCCTTTCGGCGGGCGATTCTCGCCAGACGGTCGACCGATGCGGCCAGAACTCATTATCCCGAGTAATGATCTAGAGTTTTCGCATTACCCGCGCATTTTGGACGTGCGTTGGCACCCCGTGGCTGGCAAGTATCCCATCACGTATTCGGTGGAGATTGGGTACCTGGTGGCACCACTGGAAGCTACAACCCCCTTTCCGGAAGATTGGAAAAGGATCTCGCCGGAACTTGACTATCAAGATGAGGTGGTAGAGCCGGCGCTGGAGGAACCGTATTTTTGCGACAGTTTTGTTGGCGCATGCCCTGGTCGAGTTAGAGTAAAGGCGAAAAACGAATTGGGAGAGAGTGATTGGTCAGAGTATCGCTACTTTCGGTTCCTCCGCTGACAACGCTTGCCATTTGGATAATGAACCCGGACATTAAGTTCTTTGTCCTGTCGCCGCTCTCGCGGCGCGGTTCTTCATGGCCGGCTATCCGCCGACTCACGCAGGCGGCTACATACTGCCGCCGTTTCACGGCTGTTCCGAGCATTGTGGATGTCACGGTGGGCCCGCCATAAAGAGGTGCCGCACTCAAGGGAAGATTGCGATGGGAACTGGCCGCGAACTGGTTTAAGATGCCGTCATGATCGCGTCTGAAATTCATGAGTCCGAATCCGGCAAAGGCGAAGAGTTGGTCGTCTTGGTGCATGGCTTCGGCTCTAAGAAATTTTGGATGTGGTTCCTGAAGCGACGATTGGAACAGTTTGGGTACTCCACTTACAACTGGGGATACTCCAGCTTCTTCGGTTCCCTCGACGGCCGGGCGCGACGGCTTTGCGAATTATTGGAAGAGATCGATTCCAGCGGGAAGATGATCCACCTTGTCGCGCACAGCATGGGCGGCATTATCGTTCGTCTGGCGCTATCCCATTACCGCGTGCGGAACTTGGGCCGCGTGGTACTGCTCGCGCCGCCGAATCAGGGCACTCCGGTCGCTCGGCTGATCGCCCCCATCCTTCGTCCGCTATGTCCGGTTGTGGCGGAGGTTTCTAGCAAGCCCGATAGTTTCGTTCACCAAATGAACGGCGCCGAGGGCATCGCGATGGGTATTATTGGCGGTCGATTCGACGCGACCGTGCCGCTGTCGAGAACTTTTCTTGAAGGGCAAACCGACCACGTCTGTCTCCCCGCGACGCACACTTCACTGCTGGTCCAGCCAAGTGCCGCGCGCCTGGTTCATGCCTTCCTTTCCACCGGCAGTTTCTACCCGGCCACGACGCTTTCATGAACCAGCGTGCCGGCAAGCGACAGTGCCGATCCATGTTCGTTGTCGAATTCGACCCGATACTCGTCGCCTTCACCCGCCGCGGCAACTTGCTCCCAATGGGCATCGCTTGATTCGGCGATCAACGCGGAAACGTCTTTGCCCGTTACGCTCCCCTTTTCGTCATGGCTCAACGCATCCATAACGCATCCCGATAGAATCCGTTCCCACACCTTGTTGCAAGTTTCCGATTTGTCGAACAGATCGAAACCCAACACCTTGTTGCCGACCGCGACCGCGACGCCGGTTGCTCCCTTGACGTACTTTAGCTTTTTCTTGTACTGGTCGACCTCAACTTGATGATCTTCATAGGCGTCCGACATGGCCACGGTCGACGATTCCGATCCCACACTACACAGCATGCTTTCGACTTGATTCCAGACTTCGCCCTGATTGGAACGATGGCCTTGGCCCGCTTTGGCCGACTGGCTGACAGACTTCTTCAACGCGTGGCGCAGCTTGGATGAGCTGTGATGGCCGCTGGAGCCGAACTGCTTGGACTTGTAAGACCAGCGGCCTTGCTCGACGCAGCTCACGGGGATCTTGGCTTTGGATTTGGCGGCAATCAGGATCGACGTATTCAAGATGCGATTCTGTTTCGCGCCCACGAGTTCTTCTCCTTCGATCAGCAGCACGCGCGTGTCGCCCTGGTTTTCCACGAGCAATTCCGGCACCGATCCGCCCTTGGACACTTCCTCGATGGTCAACGACTTTTCCGCGATGGCTTCGTCGGCCAGCGTGTATTCGACGTCGTCGTGGTCTTCGGTAAACAGCGGAAACACCGACACCGACTTGTAGCGCAGCGCTTTGCCAACACGAACATCCGGCAAGGTAACAGACATAAAGAGACTCCTAGCACCAAAGGAACAAAACGGCCTCGGAAGCGGGCCATTCAGAGAAGAGAGGGTCAACACCCCAATTGTTCGGGCGAAGATCGAAGCTGACAAGGTTCGAGATTCACATTCCTGCCCGATTCCGGCATCCAGCAGCAAGAGTCGATGGCGGCAGGTGAGCCGCCAAGCCGTGCTCATTCCGCACGAATGATTTGGCCACAAAAAACGCGAAGAGACACAAAAACCAAAGTCGACGATTCCGCTTTTCGTGCCTTTTAGTGTTTTTCGTGGCTACCCTTCAACAGGCTGCCAGGGTCCAAATGTCGACGCCATTCCACGCGGTAGCGAAATCGATTCAGAAAGGGGCCATGCGGCCATGCTACTTTTTTGATTTCTTTCGAGGGCGACCTCGGGGGCGGAGTGAGGATTCGAGGCCCAGGCGACGCGCGGTTTGCTTCTGCCAGCGCTCGCTTCCGTAGGGCGTCCCCCGGGCGATGCAGTCGCGGAGGGCTTTCAGTTCCGGCTCGGTTTGCGGCTGGTTCACGCACGCCAGC
>JAJDEH010000484.1 GCA_029259935.1 Planctomycetota bacterium | reverse complement strand
GGACGCGATCACAACCCCCGAGGATTTTCCATTTGGCTGGCCGGCGGCGGCGTGAAACCGGGAATCGCCTACGGCGAGACGGACGACTATGGCTATCAGGCCGTCGTCGATAAAGTCCACATGCACGACCTGCACGCTACCATTCTGCACCTGCTGGGGATGGATCACGAACGGCTGACCTATCGATATGCCGGTCGGGATTTTCGCCTGACCGACCTGCATGGCCGTGTCGTCAAGGAAATCCTTGCCTAACGGGTGACGGGGTCCCGAATCCACTTCACCGGCCACCCATCGACGGTGTGAATCTATTCCGGTTTTGAAGGCGGGTCCGGTTAGGCATTCCTTGAAGGATTCCGACGATTCGCCTAGCCGATAGTGATAATGTGGCGGTCTGACCTTTCAGGCCCTTCGGCGGTTCTTATTCTCTGTCCGTGTTGAGGCGGGATCTTTGTCGCGATTTAAGTTTTTAGCGGCGATTCTTCTCTTAGTGCCAACCATGGTGGCCGCCCAAGATCCGCTGTCTCGTCGTCACCCACCACCGGTAAGAGTGGCCAGACAATATCCAGCGGAAATCGTTCCGTTGCCGCCGGTGGAGTTTGATTATTCGTTGGCGGACCTCGAACAGCTTGCTTTTCAGAATAATCCTACATTGGCAACCGCCGCCGCGCGAATCGAGGTGGCGCGGGGCCGACGCGTCCAAGCCGGTCTGTTTCCCAATCCCGTGGCTGGATACCACGCCACGGAAATCGGAAACTTGGGAACGTCGGGCCAGCAAGGCGGCTTCATCAGCCAACGGTTCATCACGGCGGGAAAGTTGCGGCTGGATGGGGTGATTGCGGGGAGAGAAGTCGACGAGGCCCGATTCCAATTTCGCGCGCAGGAATTGAGGGTACTCAGCGATGTTCGCGTGCGGTTTTACGATGCGCTGGTGGCGCAGCGCCGAATCGACTTGACCGGCGACTTGGCAAACATCGGCGATCGATTCGTAACGGCAACCCAAACATTGCTCAATGGCCGCCTGGCAACGGAAAACGATCTGCTGCAAGCCGAGATTAAGGCCGAAGAGGCGCTTGTTCTCTTGGATAACGCCCGCAACCAGCATATCGAATCTTGGCGGCGGCTGGCGGCGGTGATCGGTGTCGCGACGCTTCCTATCGCGCCGCTGTCGGCCAATCTAGAGTCGGATCTTTCCCAGCATAACTGGGAAGACTGTTTCGCGCGGGTCCTGGGTGGAAACCCGGAACTACATGCGGCCCAGGCCAGAGTACAGCGAGCCAATCTCCTAGTTCGACGCGCGAATCGAGAACCGATTCCCAACGTCGATGTGTCGGTCAGTGTGCGGCATCACAATGTCACCAGCGACGATGTGGCCAATGTGCAGCTTGGTATTCCGCTGCCGATATTTAACAGGAATCAAGGCAATATCCGCGCCGCCCGTGCCGAGTGGATGGCGGCCAGCAGCGACTTCCGGCGAATCGAGCTTAGTTTGCAGGACCGTTTGGCGATCGCTTTTCGACGCTATGTGAATGCCCGGCAGCAGGCCGACCGCTATCGCCAGCGAATCCTGCCGCGGGCACAGCTGTCGCTGGAACTAGTGACCAAGGGTTACGACAAGGGGCAAGTAAGATACCTGACGCTGCTTACGGCCCAGCAGACTTATCTTCAAGTAAATCTTTCGTATCTCGATTCGATGCGGGAACTTCGATCGTCCGCCGCCATCATTAACGGGCAGCTTTTAAGCGGTAGTTTGACGAAGAACCCGTAATTCCCGTCTTATTTTGCGACGATGGCCCGTTTTTGTTTCACGAGATTTTTCTTGCCGGGTTGTTTTCGTTTGGCGGCCTCGCGACAACTGACGATCTTGCCAATTTGCGCTGGCGTGGCTCCCAACGTCGCCAGCGCCAGCAACAGCAACCCGATGGACACCGACGAGTCGGCCGCTTCCATTTTCGCAACTCGGGACTGACTGGATTTGATTCGCTTGGCCAGTTCTTCCTGCGTGATCTTCTTTTTTTGACGCATGGTTTTCAAGTTCGCGGCCAATTCCAGCTTCATGTTGACGAGCATCTGTTCGGCATCGCAAAGCTCAAGGAAATCGGACGCCGAGCCGACTCTCCATCCAGCCGCTTCCAGTTTGTTCTTTTTCGCTGCTTTCATTTGTCCACACTCCCGTGTTGAGAGCGACCTGATCCCAACTCCCGTGCAGAGAGTTACTTGTGCTAAAATACATTCCTGTGAAGAGAGCGACTCAACGGGCGATAACGTGGCCGCGAAGGCCGCACCTCCGAGTCGAGCCTCATTTAGATTCACATTTCCACTTGGTCATATCGCTTAAACCGTTGTTTGCACACGTCAATGACCCTTTGTGGCGTCTTGCCAGTTTTCTTGGCAAATACTTCTCCGATGATGATCGCGTCAGGATCAATCCGATAAATGATCCGCCAGCTCACTTTTTCATCCCGAATCCGCAACTCGTGGCATCGCTTACCATCGGGCGGTTATGCGGTAGTTCGAGGTTATCGCCGCGTTGCAACCGCCTCAGCAATACGCCTGCCTCTAGCCGTGCGTTCCTCGAAAACGGGGGTGTTCGGATCTCGCCTTTCAGCCACACTAGCGGCTTGTCGTCACCGTTCATGCAGTCCATTATATACCATGATCGACATGTATGTCAATATTGACATGATCGGTTCTCAAGATACCATCGGCAGTATTCCGTTCATGTTCTTGAGTGATCACTTAGCTTTGGGGGCCGGCGGATGCGGGTCATTTTCCCCAAAGGCATAGTTCGAATTGGTATCTCACGAGCAATCTAGATTGCTCGTCCTGCGTTGCCGACGTATGATTAAGGGCAAAGGAATCACGAATGCTGGCCCGCTTACTTCACATCCTGCTAATCGTCACGATCGCCGTTTGCCCGGTGTGGTGTTCGGTCGGGTTGTGCGATGGGTGCGAGGATTGCGGCGTGGCCTCGCCTTGTTCTTCGCAAACCGCCGGTTGTTGCGGCCACGAACCGACGGGCAATCGCGAGAGCCCGCCCTCGCGGCCCGATCGCGGCGAGCCTTCGATTTGCCAATGCATTTGTGGCGGGGCGGTTGTCGAACAGCCTACGGATGCGTTGTCGGATGGCAAAGTTGCATGGCTGGCGGCGGTGGCAACACACCAGCCGGTCGCAACACGGCTTGCCCAAGTTCATGAAGTCTCATGGTGTATTTGGGGGCTTTCCAGCGCGACGCCCGGTCGCAGTATGCGCACCGTGCACATGTCTTTCTTGTGCTAACAGGCTCAAGGGCGTAGCAAATCTGGCCTACGTCTCTTCCCGATTGTTTCTCAGCGCGTAAGTTTCGCACCCGCTGAGAATTATCCGCCTTCGACACAAAAAGCGATCGCACGACAGCCATGTTCTTTCGTCTGCTTCCTTGGGAGTACGCCATTCGGAATCTTTTCCGTCGGCCGATGCGCACGACGCTCACGTTTCTCGGCCTGTCGACCGTGATCGCGCTGGTGTTGGTCGTGGTCGGGTTTATCCGGGGGCTTGAGCGATCGCTGTCGGTCAGCGGTGATCCACAAACGGCGGTGATCTTCTCGCTCGGTATGGGCCAGAATCTCGAATACTCGTCGATTCCGATGCGAACGAGCGACCTTGTGCCGGCCAGCGTGGAAGGGATTCGGCAACGCTATGGAACGAAGTACGTGTCCCCGGAACTCTATCTGGGAACGGAGATCAGCACCGCGGGACATCGCGAACCTTCGATGGGCTTGGTCCGCGGATTGACACGTTCGGCACTGCTAGTACGTCGCCAAGTCGAAATCGAAGAGGGCGATTGGCCTCAGGCGGGCGAAGCGATCATCGGCCAGTTGGCGGCGGCCAAGCTGGGTCTGCAAAGCGGCGCGTTAACGATTGGTGATTCGCTGGAGTTTGAGGGGCGAACCTGGAAAGTCAGCGGGCTGTTCTCGGCCGGTGGCTCGGCATTCGAATCGGAAGTCTGGTGCCGGCTGGACGAACTGCAGCAAGCGATGAAGCGGCAGGATCTGAGCATTGTGGCCGTCACGCTGACCCATGAGCATGACTTTGCCACTCTCGATTTGTTTTGCTTCAACCGGGTCGACCTTGAACTGCAATCGATGCGTGAAACGGACTACTACGCAACGCTTCAAGAGGATTATCGGCCGGTGCTGATGTTGGCGTGGCTTGTCGTGTTGCTAGTGTCGGGAGCGGGAGTCTTTGCCGGACTCAACACCATGTACGGTTCGGTCGTGGGCCGCGTTGCCGAACTAGCGACGCTGCAGACCGTCGGTTTTGCTCGACGAGCGATCGTTGTCAGTCTGCTTCAGGAGGGAGTGCTGATAGCGGCAAGTGCGAGCCTGCTGGCGACGTTGGTGGCCTTGTTGTTCGCAAACGGCGCGGCCGTGCGGTTCACCATGGGGGCGTTCGCCTTGCGCATCGACAGCATGACCGTGCTGGTCGGCTGCGGTGTTGGTTTGTTATTGGGACTATTCGGATCGATTCCACCGGCGGTCAAGGCGCTGCGAATGCCCATCGTCGAGGGATTGAAGGCAATTTGAACGATTTTTCATTGCGATATTGCGGCAGAAGGCCGCCCATTTAAGGAGAGAAAGATATGAAGACCGGATTTTCATGGATGCTGTGTGCCACGTTGGTAAGTGCCATGCTGGGGTGTTCTCAAGACACCAGTTCTTCAGCGGCTTCCAATGGAGCGTCCACCAACACGACGCCCAGCCCGGAAGGCTTGAAGTATCTGCTGAAGGACGAGCCGTCCGGAGCGAAGGACGTAATTCAGGTGCGTAAGGATGCCAAGCACGGCGAAGAAGTCGTGATGCGAGGGCGCATCGGCGGCCGCGCCAAACCCTGGATTGATGGAATGGCGGCGTTTTCGATCGTCGATCCTTCTCTTAAAGCGTGCAGCGACATTCCTGGCGACGCCTGCCCGATTCCTTGGGACTACTGCTGTGAAACGGACAAGCTGCCGACGGCAATGGCATCCGTGCAAGTTGTTGACGGCGATGGCGGCGTGATCCGGACCGATGCCCGTGAGCTACTGGCCCTTAAAGAGCTTTCCACGATCATCGTGACCGGCAAGGCAAAGCGCGACGACGAAGGCAACCTGACCATTTTGGCCAGCGGCATTTTTGTCCAGAAACCATGAACGATTGATTAAAAAGTAGCACTCATCATGAGCAATCAAGTAGACCTCCGCCAACTCGCCATCGATCGAGGTGGCACCGCGCAACCGCGAGTCCATGCACGAGGACATGCGCTGACCCGGTATGTGTTGCCAATGGTGTTGCTGATGGGGTTCCTGTCATTAGTGGCCTGGGCTTCACGGGACTTCGTGTTTCCACCCCAGCGGGTTACCGTCGTTCCCGTCTTCGCCTCGCAGTCCGAAATGGGTCCGGAGGGCACGCCGCTGTTCCAAGCAGCGGGCTGGATCGAACCCCGCCCGACGCCCGTTCGCGCCGCGGCGCTCGCGCCGGGCGTTGTCGAGAAATTGCTGGTCGTGGAAGACCAGGAGGTGAAGGCGGGCGAGCCTGTCGCTGAGTTGGTGAAAGACGACGCAATTTTGGCTCACAACGCCGCCTTGGCTAATCAAAAACTTCGCGAAGCCGAACTCGAAGAAGCCGAGGCCGCTCAAACGGCGGCGGAAACACGGTTAGAACAACCGGTTCATCTGCGAGCGGCGCTGAGCGAAGCCGAGGCGTCACTAGCGAAGATCGATACGCAGTTGAAGAACCTGCCCTTTGAAACTCGTCGTGCGGAAGCGGACCGCGAAGCCGTTCAGAAAGATTACGACGGCAAGCTGGCATCCAAGGGAGTTGTCGCCGGCGTTGAAATCGACATCGCCAAGAGCAAGCTCGATTCGTCCAAGGCTCTTGTTGAGGAATTGCGAGATCGCGACGATTCGCTCGCCAAACAGCAAGCCGCGCTGGCCGAGCGTCGCAACGCTTTGAAGACTCAACTCAAACTGCTGGCCGACGAGTATCAAGCTCGAGACGAGGCAGTGGCCCAGGTCAAGGCGGCCCGGGCACGCGTGGAACAGGCGCGCGTGGCGGTCGCCCAGATGAAACTTGCGCTGGACCGTATGACGGTGAAAGCACCGGTGGACGGCCGCGTCTATCGTCTAATTGGCCATCCGGGATCGCGAATTGGCAGCGGCATGACGCAAATGGAGGGGCACGACGGGAGTACCGTGGTCACGCTTTATCGCCCTAATATGTTGCAAGTTCGGGTCGATGTTCGCTTCGAGGACATTCCCAAGGTCTCGCGGAATCAGTTGGTCTCTATCGACAATGCAGCCTTGTCCCATCCGCTCCAGGGAAAGGTGTTGTTCACCAGTTCCGAAGCCGACATTCAGAAAAACACGCTGCAGGTCAAAATCGACATTCCCAATCCGCCCTCGGTATTCAAGCCCGAGATGCTTGTGGATGTGACGTTTCTGGCACCGCCAAGATCGGACTCCTCAACCAAGTCCGCGGAACGCCCTCGGCTTTACGTACCCGGAAACCTAGTTCAATCTTCGGACGACGGGCAGTTTCTGTGGGTTGCCGATCAATCGGCGGGAGTAGCTCGCAAAGTCGCGGTTGAAACCGGAGCGGCGGGCTCGGACGGACTAGAGGAAGTCACTCGGGGCCTGACGGCCTCCAGTCGCGTGATCGTCCGCGGATGCGACAGATTACGTGACGGAGAGCGAATTCGTATTATCGGCGAAGACGCGTCGCTTGAGGTCCATCGAGCGCCAATTGCGGATGAAGACAAGTCCCGCACTCCTAGCCCGGAAGAGAGTCCCTGATGGCACTCGTGGAAATCACCGACGTAACCAAACGATACCACAAGGGTGACGAAACGATCACGCCGCTGGAGAACGTGTCGCTCGATATCGAGCAGGGCGAATTGCTTTCGTTAATGGGCTCCAGCGGCACCGGCAAGTCGACGCTGCTGAATTTAATCGCCAGCATCGATCGCCCCGATAGCGGCCGGATCGTCGTGGACGGAACGGAGATCACTTCATTGTCGCGCACGCATCAGGCGCGGTGGCGGGCGGCCAATCTGGGCTACATTTTTCAAACGCACAATCTGGTTCCCGTGCTGACGGCCTACGAGAACATCGAGTTGCCGTTGCTGTTGCTGCCGATGTCGCGCGGGGAACGTCGCAAGCGAATCGAGATCGCCTTGCAGGCGGTCGACTTGCTGGATCGGGCCGATCACTATCCGCGCCAGTTGTCGGGCGGACAGGAGCAGCGCGTGGGCATTGCGCGGGCCATCGTGGCGCATCCCAAGGTGGTCGTGGCCGACGAGCCGACTGGCGATCTCGATCCGGCTACTTCGCTTCAAATATTAAACCTGTTGAAACAGCTCAACGAACAACTTAACGTCACGTTGTTAATGGTCACGCACGATCACGAAGCGGCCGAAATTGCCGGGCGGCAGTTTCGTCTGGACCATGGCAAACTGGTCCAGACCGGTGGAAAGGGTTAGTCGTTGTTCGCTCCGCGAACATTACGTTCTGATCGCGGAGCGATCAACGACACTCTTCCGAGGAAGAGAAACGAAAGAACCACAACCATGCTCAAGTTTGTTCCTTACATCCTGAAAACGCTTTGGCGTCATCGGTCGCGGACGATCCTGACGGTCAGCGGTTCGGCGGTGGCGCTATTCGTGTTTTGCTTCGTTGGCGCGGTTCAAGAAGGCATGAATGATTTACGGCGGCGGCAAGAGGCGAAGGGCTCGCTGATCGCTTTCCAGGCGAATAAGTTCTGTCCGGCGACGAGCCATCTTCCTCAAGACTACGATCAGCAGATCGCCCGTCTGGACGGCGTGCGAGACGTTGTGCCCGTCCAAGTGTTCACGAACAACTGTCGAGCCAGCCTTAATGTGGCGGTGTTTTACGGACTCCCGCCAGCCAAGCTGCGAACGGCCCGTGATTTTGAATTGACGTCCGGGTCGTGGGCGGATTTCGAAAAGCATCAAGATGCGGCGGTGGTCGGGCGCCGTTCAGTCGCCGCAAGGCAGGGCGTCAAGCCGGGAGATAAATTCACGATCGGCGGCCTGAGCGTCACCGTGGCCGGGATTTACGACAGCGACGACCCGGCGGAAGAGAACTACATCTACACGCATCTCGATTTTTTGCAACGAAGCAAGGGGATGAACTCGGTGGGGACGGTCACTCAGCTCGAAGTTCTGCTGGACGAGGGAGTCGATACCACCGCTGCTTGCCAACAGATCGACGAGTTGTTCCGGGGCGGACCCGTCGAAACCAATACGCGTCCCAAGGGAGTGTTTCAAGCTAAGAGCCTGGGTGATTTGACGCAGTTGATCGGCATGGCCCATTATCTGGGATACGCCTGCGTCGGCCTGGTGCTGGCGCTGGTCGCGACGACGACGCTGATGTCGGTGCAGGATCGAACTAAAGAGCACGCCGTGCTGCAAACGATTGGTTTCTCGGGGCCGAGGGTTTTTTCCTTGGTACTCATTGAAAGCGTGCTGCTCAGCCTGTGCGGCGGCATGCTGGGAGTGGGCGTGGCGATGTTGAGCCTCAGGCTGAGCGGCCTATCCGTGGGGGCGGAAGCCGTCACCATCGCTTTTACGCCGTCGCTCAATCTCGCGGCCACGGGCTTGGCCGTATCGCTGGCGGCCGGCGTCTTGGCTGGGATCCTACCAGCAGTGCAAGCCGCGCGAACGGAAATCGTCGCCGCGCTGCGGCAAGCCTAATAAGCGGCCCAAAGCGCATTCTCGGCAGGCTCGTGTGGAGAATTTGCAACAAGAGCCCCCCCTTTGTTGCCTTTTTCCCCGCATGTGCGTTATTGCATCCTATGCTTCCTGCAACGCACGAAAAAACTCCCTCCATTTCCTAATTGGACGAGCTTGCCATGTTGAGTTTTCACCGCTTGTACAACGACTACGGCCCGTGGGCAACGGCTACCAAGCGACGTCGACGGCGATCAACACCCTTTCGACCATCGATGGAGATGCTCGAACCGCGGGTCAACTTGTCCAACGTCCCCTTTTCCACCGCCATCAATGTCACGACCGAATCCGTTGGCGCGCAAGAAGTCGTGACGGCCGACATCGACAACGATGGAAATCTGGACACGGTGACCGCCAGCAAGTTTGGCAATCAAATCGCCTGGCAAGAAAACGCTTTGGACAGCAACGGCACGTTCATCAATCATTCCATCACGACGGCCTTTCCAAATGCTTCCAGCCTCGTGGCGGCCGACCTTGACGGCGACACGCACATCGACATCATCGCCGTGTCGCGCGACAGCAACACGGTCGCCTGGTTTGAAAACGATGGCAACGGCGTTTCCTTTACAAGACATGATATCGACACGGGTTCGTTTGACCCGATATCCGTGTTCGTGGTCGATCTGGACGGCGACACCGATTTGGACGTCATCGTGGCATCGCGTTTGGACGACACGGTGGCCTGGTACGATAACACCGCCGGCAATGCCTCGTCGTTTACCAAACGGGTCATCACCGCCGGTGCCGATGGTGCCTTTGATGTCATCGCGGGAGACGTCGATGGCGACACCGACCAAGATGTGATCGTGGCGTCGCGAGATGACAGCACGATTGCCTGGTACGAAAACACGGCGGGCAACGCCAGTTCGTTCACGGCGCACGTGATCACCAGTACCGCTAGTTCGCCGAACAGTTTGTCGACCGCCGACCTGGACGGCGATACCGACCTCGATATTCTGGCCACCCTGGCCGGCACGAACACGATCGTTTGGTTCGACAACGCTGGCGGCGGCGCGTCTTTTACACAAAAAACCATTGCGACCAGCGCCACGGGCCCCGAAGCTGTCATCGCCGCCGACGTCGATGGCGATACTGATCTGGATATCCTGTCGGCATCGTCCGCCGACGATAAGATTGCCTGGTACGAAAACACGGCCGGCAATGCGTCGGCGTTCACCGAGCGCGTCATTTCGACCACCCTCGATCACGCCACCAGCGTCTTTGCATCGGACTACGATGCGGATGGCGACACCGACGTGTTTGCCACGTCGTTCAATGGCAACCGAACGGTGTTGTTTGAAAACCGCACCGGATTCGAGAACATTGGCGTCCATCGCAATTTCCAGTTCTTTTTCGATAACACGGGCGATGGTTTGTGGAATGGCACGGCAGGTGGAGATACAGTCACGTCGTTTGG
>JAJDEH010000483.1 GCA_029259935.1 Planctomycetota bacterium | reverse complement strand
ACCCCACACCAATCCCCACAACATCAAGGACAAAAGTATTACCGCCGGGTGCAGTTTCAATCTGGTTCCCTGCAGCTTGGGCTCGACGATGTTTCCCATGGCCATTTGTATGGCGCCAGGAACGGCAACCACTAATATGACCGCCCCCACGCTGTTGAAATCCGGGTGCGCGATGGCAATCGGTACTGGCAGAACCGTGGCCACGATCGAACCAATCGACGGAATGAAGTTCAACATGAATGACAGAACGCCAAACACAAAGGAAATCTTGGGCCCCAATCCCAACGTCCACAGCGACGCCCAAACCAGCAGGCCGGTGGCGAGGGAAATCATGACCTTCACAAACAGATACTTGCGGACCTGCTTGTCGATTTCGCGATAGATGCTTGTTTGGCGGATCTCGATGGTACGTCCGGTCAGCAGGAATCCCGCGAAGATCAGCACGAGCATGACGCTGGTGAAAAAACTCTTGATGGATCCGACGGCGTCCTGGGTGGTGACCCGTAGCTGGTCGCTTAGCTGCGTAAAGTCGGTGGCGTCGACTTCGACGCCCCATTTTTGAATGTAGGCGACGATCTCCGCCGACATTTGCTTGAAGTTCTCGCTATATTGCGTGACCGTTTCTCGAATGGTCTGAATGGCGATCAGCAGCAACAAACCGAATACGGAAACGATTCCGACCACCAACAGAATGGCCACGCCTAGAGCAACCAGGCGAGGAAAACGCAGCCGTTCGACCTGAAAGTCGATCACCGGTGACGTCATGGACGCCAAAAAGAGAGCCAGCACAAACGGGACTGTCACCGTGCGAGTCCAATACAAACTGGCCGTGATAGCCACCATCGCCAAGATGACCAGCGACCAGGTAATCAGTTGATATCGTTCTTCACGGATTTGTTTGGCCATTGCCTATCGCCGGATCTAACTGGAGTCGGAAACAAGATGCCTCGTCAAAACAAGGCACCACCGATTATCTTGGTAGGTCACGTTACCTACAATACGAGTACACGCCGCGCCAACAGCATTTGCCCGATCGAGTGTCATGAAGCTACTTCTATTCAGCGATCTTCACTGCAACGAGCAACAAGCGGCGGATCTTGTCCAGCGGGCGCAAACCGCCGATGTCGTGGTTGGCGCGGGGGATTTCGGCAATTTGCGAAAAGGAGTCGAAAAGACAATTGCGATTCTGCAAGCGATCGACCGGCCCGCCGTACTCGTTTGCGGCAATAGCGAATCGGAAACGGAACTGACGGATGCCTGTAAGGACTGGCCGTCAGCCCATGTCTTGCACGGCACGTCCGTTGAGATTGATGGACAAGTTTTTTTTGGATTGGGCGGGGCCGTGCCGGTCACTCCGTTTGGCTCGTGGAGCTACGATCTTACCGAAGGCGAAGCTCGCGTGTTGCTTGAGAATTGTCCGGCGGGTGCGGTGCTTGTCAGCCACTCGCCGCCGTACGGCGTGTTGGATCGATCGTCATCCGGACAGAGTATCGGCAGCCAGGCGGTACGGGAGGCGATCGAGCGGACGCAGCCTAAGCTGGTCGTGTGCGGCCACATCCACGCCTGTGGCGGCCAAGTCGATCGGCTCGACCAGACGGATGTGATCAATGCGGGCCCCGATGGCGTGGAGTGGGAACTGTAGTTCGGGGCAACGGAAGGTGACTGCGCCATCGCCAAGTTCAAGGCAAACTGATTTAAGTGTGGGAACGACGAACACAAAGTCACTGATTAGCGGAAAGCGCCTGGGCCGCCGCGCGGGCGATTTGTGGCTACTGCGTGACGTTGACATAGAAGTTTCCGCCGGCGAGCGGGTGGCCATCGTGGGACCATCCGGTTCGGGCAAGACACTGCTGCTACGATGCTTGGCGTTGCTCGATCCACTTGACGAGGGCCAGGTTGCCTGGCATGGGCAACCTGTTCGCGGTCGCGACCTGCCGCGATTTCGTGGACGGGTCATCTACCTGCACCAGCAACCGGCGATTCTGGCGGGAACCGTGGAAGAGGATCTGCGGGTCCCTTTCGAGTTGAAGACTCATTCAACCCAACAATTCCAGCGGGAACGAATCACAAGCTGGCTGAAAGATCTGGGGCGTGATGAGCAGTTTCTCGCCAAGCAAGGAAGCGAGCTTTCAGGAGGCGAAGCGCAGATCACGGCGCTCATGCGTGCCTTGCAGCTTGATCCCGACGTGCTGTTGCTGGACGAACCAACAAGTTCGCTGGACAGCGATGCGGCCGGCGCGGTCGAACTGCTGGTGCACGACTGGAGATTGGAATCGCCCGCCGAACGGGCCACGGTCTGGGTCACGCACGACGAGCAGCAAACCGGCCGCGTCGCCGACCGGACAATCCGCGTCGAAAAAGGGCAGGTCACGCATGGAAACTAAAGCAACCTACCTCGGCCTCAACGAGATCCAAGTTGGCTTGGCGGCCTTGCTGATTGTCATCAACGGCGCGATTTCGATTGCCCTCAGGCTGCGCATGGAGCGCATGTTGTTGATTGCGTCGCTGCGCACCATTCTTCAACTGGTGCTGATTGGCTTCGTGCTGAAGTGGATCTTCTATCTGGATCGCTGGTATCTGGTCGTGGCCGTGGCGGTGCTGATGACGCTGATTGCCGGCCATGCGGCGGCGAGCCGTGTCACGCGGCGATATCCGGGAATGCTGGTCAATACCGTCGTCTCGGTATGGATTAGTTCGTGGCTGATATCGGCCCTGGCGCTGGCGGCCATCTTGCCGGGACTGGACCACTGGTATCAGCCACAATACGCCATTCCGCTACTGGGCATGATTTTGGGCAACACGCTGAACGGAATCTCGCTGGGCCTGACGACGCTGACCGAATCGTGCATCACCGGTCGTGGCGACATCGAAACCCGTTTGGCGCTTGGCGCGACACGCTGGGAAGCAGCCCGTCCGGTCGTGCGGCAGGCTTTACGAACGGGCATGACGCCGATCATTAATTCGATGATGGTCGTCGGCCTTGTCAGCCTGCCGGGAATGATGACGGGACAACTGCTGGCCGGTGTGGCCCCGCTCGAAGCGATCAAGTACCAAATCGCGATCATGTTCCTGATCGCTTCTGCAACAGGCCTGGGCACGATTGCCGCCGTGCTGTTGACATACCGCAAGCTGTTTAACGCCGACCATCAATTTCTGCCGCGGTTAATTCGCGATCGATGACCTAGCGGGAGCGGTCTGCCTGACGTGGGTGGCCATCCGCTTCAGTCGGACGGCAGTATTGTTGGGCCGGGAGGGGCGCTGATATGATTGATCGTTTCGGAAACCGGCATTTTAGTTCAGAGCAAGATCGTCCATGAGTACACTGCTAGTTGCGGTAGCATCCTTCGTTGGTTTTATCGTCGCCTACCATACCTACGGTCGGTGGCTGGCCCGCAAAATATTTGGGCTCGATAAGAATGCGCTCGTGCCAAGCCAGCAACTGCGTGATGATATCGACTATGTGCCCACCAAAAAGGAAGTGATCTTCGGCCATCACTTCACGAGCATTGCCGGGACGGGACCGATCGTCGGCCCGGCCATCGCCGTGTTTTGGGGCTGGCTGCCCGCGCTGTTGTGGGTCGTGTTTGGATCGATCTTTATCGGCGCGGTACACGACTTTGGGGCGCTGGTCGTTTCGCTGCGAAATCGCGGGCAAACGGTGGGCGAAGTCGCCGGGCGGCTGATCGCGCCGCGGGCCAAGTTTTTGTTTCTGCTGATTTTGTTTTTCGCGCTGACGATCGTGTTGGCGATTTTCGGACTGGTGATCGCCATCATTTTCGCGAACTATCCCGAATCCGTGCTGTCGGTGTGGATCGAGATCCCGCTGGCTGTCGCGATCGGCGTGTGGGTTTATCGGCGCGGTGGAAATCTGTTGTGGCCCTCGATCGCGGCGCTGGTTCTGATGTACGTCGCGATCTATATCGGCGCGTACCATTTGCCGATCAACTTGCCGGCCGATTGGGGCAATCCGGTGATCATTTGGACCATGATTCTGTTCGCGTATTGCTTCGTTGCCTCCGTGCTTCCTGTGTGGACGCTGCTGCAGCCGCGCGACTTTATCAACAGCCACGAATTGGTGGTGGCATTGGGGTTGCTTGTGCTGGGGCTGATTGTGGCGTCGTTCGCCGGCCGGGCCGACTTGATCACCAGCGCGCCGGCGGTGGCCACCGATCTTCCTCCTGACGCGCCACCCATTTGGCCCTTTCTGTTCATCACGATTGCTTGCGGGGCCGTGAGCGGTTTTCATTGCCTGGTCAGCAGTGGAACTTCCAGCAAGCAGATCGCCAACGAATGCGACGCGCAGTATGTCGGTTACGGCGCGATGTTGCTGGAAGGGGCGTTGGCGGTCGTCGTTATACTGGCCTGTTGCGCGGGTGTCGGCATGGGGCAGTTGCAGCGCGATAAGGCGACCGGCGACTACACCTATGTTGCCGCGGCGGGTGGCTCAAGCGGAACTCATGTCACGGGACTGGCGGCTTGGCGGACCTATTATCCGACCCAGCGCGAAGTCACCAATGCCGACGGCACCGTGACCATGGCCGGCGGCTGGGCCAGCCACAAGCTGACGCACAAGATCGGGGCCTTTATCGAAGGCGGTGCCAACTTTCTCTCAACGATTGGAATTCCGCTGAAGATGGGCATCGGCATCATCGCGGTGCTAGTCGCCAGCTTCGCCGCCACAACGCTCGACACGGCCACGCGCCTGCAACGCTATGTGATTCAGGAACTTGCCAGCGGCATTCATTTTCGACCGCTGACCAACAAGTATGCGGCAACCGGCTTGGCGCTTTTGTGTGGCGGGGCGATGGCGATGTTTCCGGGACCCGCTGGGCCAGGTAGCGGTGGACTGATTCTATGGCCGTTGTTTGGGGCGACGAATCAATTGCTGGCCGGGCTGGCCTTCATGGTCACGGTCTTTTACTTATGGCGGCGGAACAAGGCGGTCATGTTTGCGTTCATTCCGATGCTGCTGATGTTGTTCACGCCGGCGTGGGCGATGCTTCAGCAGATGTTTGGCAGCCCTACCTATTGGTTGGCTAACCATTCGTCGGATGTCGTCGTATCGGGATGGTTATGGCAGGGGAAGTATTTGCTGTTCGGATTCGGCGTGGTGATTATGACTCTGCAAGTCTGGATGGTGATCGAGGCGTTGTTGATGTTTCCCAAAGCCAAAGGAGTGATGGAAGAAGGGCTGCCACCGCTGGTTGCCAAGCCGGGGTTCGACGCGGTGACCGTGGGCGCGGATGGACGCTCTTGTTAGTGCCGGGAAAGAAATAGTGCAAATTGAAAAATGAGCAGAGCAGAGCGTCTTCACTTTGCACTTTGCAATTTTCAATTTGCATTGTTCCAGCAGGCGACCAAATTAGAAGGCGTCACTCAACGTTTGCACCTTGCTAAACCGAAACGGGCGATTCTTGTTTCGTCGGCTTGGGTTGTATCGCGCCGGTGACCTCGATGGCTTTCTTTCCCTTGAGTACACCCGGCGTCGCATTGAACTTGGAGACGCCGGCGACGGCCACTTCCAATGGCTCGTGAACGTCCTTGTCGGTTGTGATAATGTCGCCGACGCGCAGGCCGATGAGATCCGCGGTCGTGATCTGGGTGTCGGCCAAGATCACGGTCAGTTCGACGAGCGACCCGGAAAGCCGGTGTCCGATCTGGTCCTCGAATTCGGATAGCTTGCTGTTGCGGCCGTAGTTGACCCAAGTGTTTTCGGCCAGTTTGGCACTAAAGCGTTCGATGGAATTGAATGGAATACAAAGATTCAGCATGCCGCGCACATCACCGACCGTCAGTTCAAAGCTGATCAGGATTACCACTTCGTTCGGCGGCACGACCTGGATAAGCTGAGGGTTGCTTTCGACGCGTTCCACCGATAGCTCCAATTCGACGACGTTTTCCCAGGCCCGCTGCAGTTCGTCGAGGAACAGTTTCGAGATTCGCGACACCAGCCGCAACTCGATCTCGGTTAACGGCCGCCGTGCCGGAGGGCTGTTCGTTTTGCCGCCTCCCAAGAGACGGTCGATGATGGGATAGAGGATGGCCGGACTGATATCCAGAATCAAGCTGCCTTCCAGCGGGTCGGCCTTCAACAGGTTAAAGCAAGTTGGGTTCTCTAAGCTGAAAACAAATTCGCTGTACGTCAGTTGGTCGACGCTGGTCAACTTGACCTCGACCATCGTTCGCAGCATGGCGGACAGAGCCGCCCCGAAGTTGCGCCCAAAGCCTTCGTGCAGCGATTGCAGCGCCCGCATCTGTTCCTTGCCGACGCGTTCGGGGCGTTTGAAGTCGTACGGGACAATGCGTTCGCGGGGGCGCGACGATTGCTCGGAAGCCATCGGCGCGGGTTCGCCGGCGGTCGGATTGGAAATGGGCGGAGCCGCCGACTCCATCGCCTTCAGCAGGCTCTCAACTTCTGTTTGGCTTAGTACCTCTTCGGTCATTCGTCACTCCATTGACAAATCGCCGTCCGTGGCCGCAATCCTATTGCTTGATTTGGCCGTCGCCGTGGCAGACATATTTGTAACTGGTCAGTTCTTTCAAGCCGCAGGGACCTCGGGCATGAAAGCGATCGGTGCTAATGCCGATTTCGGCTCCCAAGCCAAACTCGCCGCCATCGTTAAAGCGCGTGCTGGCGTTGACCATCACGGCCGCGCTGTCCACGCGCGAGGTGAACTGCCGGGCAGCGGCGATGGCGTTGGTGACAATCGCATCCGTGTGATGAGAGCCATACTTGTCGATGTGATTGATCGCTTCGTCCAGCGAACTCACGACCTTGACGGAGATAATCGGACCGAGATACTCGGCGCCATAGTCTTCGTCCGTCGCCGGCTGGGCACCATCGATTAGTTCGCAAGTCATGGCGTCGCCGCGGATCTCGATTCCTTGAGCGTGCAGCGCGGCACCTACTTTGGGCATGAACTCGGTCGCGATTTCCTGATGGACCAGCAGTGATTCGCATGTATTGCAGACACCCAGTCGTTGGCATTTCGAATTGACCGTGATGCGTTCCGCCATCTCCAGATCGGCGTCGCGATCGACATAGACGTGGCAGTTGCCATCGAAATGTTTGATCACGGGCATCGCGGCTTCCGTGGCCACTCGGCGAATCAGGCCCGCGCCGCCGCGTGGGATCGCCACGTCGATCAGTTCATCCAAGGCGAGGAAGTGCCCCACGGCGTCTCGATCGGCGGTGCCGACCAACTGCACGGCGTTGGCGGGCAAGTCGAATGGGGCCATCGATTCGCGTAGTATTTCGCCAATGGCCCGACTGGAATGGGCCGCTTCTTTTCCACCCCGCAGAATGACCGCATTGCCGCTCTTTAAACAAATGGCGGCGGCGTCCGCCGTTACGTTGGGACGCGACTCGTAGATGAAGAACACCACGCCCAGCGGCACGCGCACCTTGGCGATGTCCAAACCGTTGGGGCGAATCGACGACTCGATGGTCTGGCCGATCGGATCGGGCAACATGGCGATCTCTTCCATCGCCGCGGCAATCGCTTCGATTCGTTGTGGCGAAAGCGTCAGCCGGTCGATTTGAGCGCTGGTGAGTCCGAAGTCAGGAGCGGCATGGATATCCTGCTCGTTCGCCTGCTGGATTCTGGCGGCTTGGGCACGCAACTGGTTGGCGGATTCGCGCAGCCAGCCATCTTTTTGCTCGCCGCGGACCGTGGTCAGCAGGGCGGAAGCTTCCTTCGCCTGGCTGGCAACGTCAAGGCAGTAGTGCTTCAGATCTTGATGCTCGGCAATGGCCATCATTCGACTTTCTCTTTCCAATCCTCGGTGCAGTGTTGGCCGTCCGTGCCGATACGGATTCAAGCTTGGGAAGTATCTTGCAAACCTACTTGGGCGTCAATGTCGCTGTCGCCCGTCCGAGGCACCAACTCGCTAGCACTTTGCCGTCGGGCCGATGGCGGATTCGTATTGTATCCATGGTCGCATCGCGGCCCCGTCCTTGGGCTGGCCGGCATCGTTGGATTTATTATCGCCCGATCGCGTGACGAGAATGATCAGCACGATGCCCAACACCAAGACCAGCAATCCGAGGCCCGCGACGATCGCCACGCCGAAGACGCTGGAATCGCGTTTGCGAGTTGGTGCCGACAACGCAGACTTGGAACTCTCGCTGCTGGTCGAGGGCGAATTCTCGCTGGTCGGCGGGTCGCTCTTTTCTGGATTCGGCGTCGGGCTGTCCGTGGCGTTTGGCCGGGGGCCGTGAGGGTCAAGAGAGGGAAACTCTTCAACGGCCGAACGCCAGTCATCCCATCCTTCTCGCCAAACCAGTGAATCCGCGCTGACTCGGCCTTCCCCCACCCAACGGCTCATGACCTCGCCTTCGGCCGGACCGTACTGTCCTCCCGAGGGTGGTCGCACATACCAAACCGCATCCGGCGCTTCGGCGATGGGGTCCTTGAATATCGGCGGGCTCGCCGGTTCGCTGGCGGGCTCGGGCAGTTGTCGATTCTCTACTCGAATGACTTGTTCGGCGGAAGAATCGGAGTCGGCGGTCGCATGGGGCTTTGCCAGGGCGGTCTGTTGATTGTTTTTGACATCTCCCACGGAGACCAGCGGGTCGCTGCTGTCTTGCGCTTGGCGCAGTTCTTTCGAGGACGGAATCTGGCTTTCCTGGGGAATGCGGACCCGGGCCCCACAGTGCGGACAAATCCCCTTCTTGCCAGCCAAGAATGACTTTACATTGAGCCTTCGATCACATGTTTCACAAATGAAGCGAATTCCCATGTGACCCTAAAAGACTTCAGAGAGTCTCAAATCCTGGCGAACGAAAAGTTGAATGACCGGTAAAACCGGGCCGACAAACCACGATTCCTCATTATACAAGCGTAGCATGCCGTGTGAAGTTATCCCCCCAAGAAGCCGCCCCTCTTGGCAAGCCCTCCTTAAAACCAACCGACTCGGAAGACTTGGAACATGAAGAATAAACAATCAGAAGCAGCCGATAGCCCCGCCGAGGAAGAGGAAGGCCCCATCGAGATCGGGTTTGTTGGCGATCTGACGGAAAACCAAACCGATCTATGCGACAAACTGCTGAGCGTGCCGGTGGGTGGAGAATGTACGTTGTATTTTGATTCGCCCGGCGGGTCACCCTACGGCGCGATCTGCTACGCCAACTTGATCATCATGCGAGAATTGAACGCGACAGGCGTCGTGGCGGGCGAATGTTCATCTTCGGCGTTGTGGCCGTTGGCCGCTTGCCGACGGCGAATCGTGACGCCGCTGAGCGTGCTGCTGTTCCATCCCATGAAGTCGCAAACCGAAGAGCATTTGGGGTTGGACGAAGCGGCGGAATGGGCGCGACACTTCGCCGAACTAGAACGCGACATGGACATTTGGCTGGGAGACTTGCTGAAGCTCGACGAGAAGACACTCAGTCAGTGGATGAAGCCGGGGCGTTACGTTTCAGGAAAAGAATTCGCCGATGCGGGACTCGCCGAACTCTTGCCATTGAACCAACCGATCCCCGATAATGGCTAGTGTGTCGTTACTCGCCCTTAGCAAGCGAAATCTATTGGGGGCCGAAACATTCTCGTGGGCTCGAAAAGCAAGCTTCACGTTAAGGTATACTCATACCAAGTCTCGATGCACCACCTACCAACCCGCTAAGGTGACGCCATGCTTCCAATCCGTTCAATTACATCGCCGGGATCGTTGGCAGTCTTGATTTTCGTTGCAGGATCGTCGGCAAGTCTGGCGGCGGATGACTCGGCGCTCGAATTGTTCAAACGGCGAATCACACCGATCTTGCGTGCGCCGAATGCCAGCAGTTGTTCGGAGTGCCACTTGAGCGGTGTCGATTTGAAGAACTACATCGGCGACACCCAAGAAGAAACGTTCGCCTCGCTCAAGTCCGCCGGACTGATCGATCTCGACCGTCCCGATCAGTCGAAACTCCTACAGTTCATCCAGCGGACACCCGAACGTCCGACACCGGTGGGCAAGAAGGCTCGTCAACAGGAATACGAAGCGTTTCGAGCTTGGATCCGCGCCGCGGTCAAGGATCCAAAGCTGGCCGCCGCGAAAACGGATAACGATCAACTGGGTCCCACGGTTCCACTGGAAGTAGTTCGACACACGCGGAAAGACCGAGTACTCGACTCGTTCACGCAAAACATCTGGTCCGAGATGGGACGTTGCGTGAGTTGCCACTCGCCGGAACTCAACCGCAAGAAAATCGGCCGCAACGGTTTTACCAAAGAAGACGTCGATGCGATCTCGTGGGTCGTGCCCCGTGATCCGGCCGCCACTTTGCAAAAACTGGTCGACACCGGCAATATCGATCTCGACGATCCTGACCAGAGCCTTGTGTTGACGAAGCCAGCCGGTTTGGAAGATCACGGCGGCGGTCCCAAATTCGCGCTTGGCAGTCGCACTGACAAGAACTTTCGGCGGTTCCTGAATGACTACGCGAAGATCGTGAGTCAGAAGTACAAGACCAAGGAGCAACTGCCCACGCCAGCGCCCGAAGTCGCCGTGCTGTCGGGTCGCCATCTGCGGATCGTTGACCTACCGGCTCGGTTCGGTAGAAAGTTACTGCGGGCCGATATCTATCGCTGGCTCGATACCGGCTGGTCGAAAGACCGCTGGGCGACGGCCGAAAATCCCATCGTCGGCAAACGCCAAATGTGGCAAAGCATGGTCATGGCGGTGGCGCCGAGCGATTCCAAGCGAGCCCGCGAACTCAAGGAAGCTGACAGCCTGCCGGCTGGGCGATACCTGGTCAAGATCTACATCGACCGTGAGGACAAGACGAAGAAGAATCGCGACTATGAATTAGGCCAGTCCGAATTCTACGGCCAGGTCGAGATGGAAGGGCCTTGGAAGCCGGGCTTCAAGCCGCCAAAGACCGTCCACGCCCCGGCTCAAGACTGAGACAATTGCCAAGTTACTTGCTGACTTGCGAGAGCTTCGATCGAATCTCGGCGGCCTTTTTGCGTGCGTCCCGCGCTGCTTCCTGATTGCCGTTGGCTGCCTCGGCGCGCGCGACTTTTTCGTAGCCTATTCCCAATCCTTCCTGCAAAATGCGGCTTTCAGGATCGCCGTCCACGGCTCGCTGGGTAAGCTCCAACATTTTTTGATACTTTTCCAAGGCCTTTGCCGGCTCGCCAACTTGTAACCAATGATTGCCCAGTCGCTCGTAGGAAAACGACAATTCCTCGAGGTTACCAACTTCTTCCGGCTGCTGCTGGTAGGAAGCTTCGCGGATCGTAAGGCATTTTAGAAAGAACTCGTATGCGGCTTGGTTGTCGTGCGAGTCGTGGCAGGCGTCCCCCGCCTTCTCGTAGGCATACGCCAGCAAGTTATTGATTTCCTGATCACTGGAATCGAGTTCGAGCAAGGCTTGACACTCGTCAATCGCTTCGCGATACAACGGCATCGAGCCCTTGAAGTCACGCAGCCCGGCGCGGCAATCGCCACAGTTAAAGAGCGAGCGAGCCAGCAACTTCCGATTGTAGACGTTGTTGGGATCTCGAGAAGCCAAATCGCGGCGCAGACGCAAGCCATCGCGTAGTAGGTCCTCTGCTTGTGCCGCCCTTCTTTCGTTCAAATGAAAGTTCCCCAAGGCTTCCAGCGCACGGGCATGTTGGCCGATGAAAGCCACGTCCTTTGGCGATTCCGAGGCGTCAAGTTGGCGGAAAATAGTAACGGCTCGCTGATAGTGATCCCGGGCCTTTTCCATCGCATTCAGACCTTGCTCGTCACCAAGTTCTTCGTACAAAGCGGCGAGATCAACCAACACGTTGGCGGTATTGCGATCCGGTCGTTTCTGGTTTCGCAAATTTTCCGCAACGGTTTCCAAATCAGCCAGTGACTCAAGCAGTATTTCTCGTCGCAACTCGCGCAGTTCCGGATGTAGCCGCAACCGGTCTTGGACTTTGTTAATCATCGTCTCCAACATGTTCATTGCGATGCCGGCGACCGCCTCGGCGTCATTCGCCCGCTTGTTGGCCAATGCCGCGAAGTACAACGATGCGCCAAATCCAATCGCGATGCTGCAGAACACGGCAGCCACCAGCGACGCGACGCTGGGATTGCGTTTGCACCAGCGCCAGGCATGCTCGATTCGGCTGACGCGGCGTGCCTGGATTGGCACGCCATCGATGAATCGCTTTAACTCTTGCTGCAGTTGCTCGGCACTGGGGTATCGCTTCGCGGGCTGCTTTTCCAAGCATTTGAGGCAAATCGTTTCCAGATCCCGATCCACCGACGAATTCAATAGGCGAAGACTGACCGGGTCTTTCTCGGCAACTTGCCGCAAGGTCTCGGGGATGCTGGCCGCTTGAAACGGCGGACGGCCCGTGACGAGGGTGTACAGGATTGCGCCGAGCGCATAGACATCCGCGGTCGCTCCAATTTCGGAAGCTGTTCCGGCGGCTTGCTCGGGTGCCATGTAGCTCGGCGTCCCAAGTATTTGCCCCGTGGCGGTCAGATCGCTGTCGGATTCGACTTGTTTGGCCAGACCAAAGTCCGTGATTTTTGGAATTGCCACTTGTGGATGACGGGAGTTAGTTGGATCGCTGTCTCCGCCATCACCCGTCTCGCGATCGGCATTTTGCAATAGCACGTTGGCCGGCTTGAGGTCGCGATGAATGACTCCCTGCTGGTGCGCGTAGTGGATCCCGCCGGCGATCGCTTCGACAACTCTCGCGGCTTCGGGCGGTGCCAGGGGACCGTCACGAAGAACATCGCGCAGGCTGGGTCCATCGACGAAGGCCATGGAAAAGAAGTGATAGCCGGCGTGTTCGCCCACATCATAAATGGGCACGATGTTGGGATGATCGAGACTCGCCGCGGCCTTCGCCTCGGCGGCAAATCTTCGCAGTTCTTCTTCGTCCGCGAACTTGCCGCTTAAGATCATCTTCAAGGCAACAACGCGATGCGCCTTCTTTTGCAGAGCCTTGTAGACGACTCCCATTCCACCACGGGCGATTTCCCGCAACAGTTCGTAATCACCGAATTCTTTTGGGGCCGCCGCCTCCTTGGATGGCGTATAGGCAGCCGTGCGGTCCAGCGATGCCGTATTGTCTCCACTGGGCGACTCTCGGTCCGGAGCCAGGATCTTGGTTTCCTTGAACAACTCTCGAATCGTCGCGTCATGGGCCGGAAGCTGTTTCGCATAAGACTCTGGAGAAACCGCATCACCGATCTTCTCACGGTACTCGCGATCCATGGCGACCAGTTCGATCACCAGCCGAGGCTGGTCGCCAGGCGGCACCTTTTCGATGAAGTCTTTTATGCGCGGCTGCTTTCCTTCTAGCCACTCTTTTTCAAAAGTGTCACAGACCACATCGATTTGTTGCGCGACTTCGTTGCGACTCAACTTCGTGGCGTCCTATGGCTATGGCGTACCGTTTGAAGCATGCCTCCGGGCAGTGTGGTTAGTTTAGCATTTCGCTCGACGTTTCGAAACGAAGTAGTTGTCGTGGACGCGAATCTTGTAGGTGCCGTCCGCAACAACGAAAGCCGGGCCTCAAGATGGTTCTTGAGGCCCGGCGGGATCAGTCGCTGATTGTCCGTTGATCGCTAGTTCGCGATCAGTCGGAATCGGCTGAACATGTTGTCCGCACCCACCGCGAAGCGAGTCGACAGCACGTTGTCGCCATCCGGCCGCCGTCCGAAGACGTGGAGGTAACGCCCACCGTCCACGGCCAGTCGGATGCGATAGGTGCCATCGGATTGCGGCTCGATTTGGAACTTCGTGGAATCGTTGTTCGCGGTCGGTCGAGTGGAGGCTTTCCTATCTCCTTGGCGGTCGACGCGGACATAGCGGCTGTTGGCCAGCATCTTGATGCGGTAGTTGCCGTCGCTCTGGCGCTCAAGCTTGAAGCGCGTCCATTGGCCGCTTTCAGACGATCGCGTTGACACCAAGTTGTCGCCCAAGCCGTCAACGTGCAGGTTGAGGCCGTTGCCGACGACCTGAATGCGGTAGGTGCCGCTCAGGTTGTTGGTCGACGGCGGATCGACGGAACCTTGCTGACGCCGCGTCGGTTGCCGCATCAGGAAACTGGCGTCCACGGCGAACCCGCTCGAAGCGTCGTTCTCGCCCAGCTTCATCACCAAGTAGCTGTGACGCAGGAACCGGCCGGGGAAGTTGACGGCTTCCAGCGAAAAGCCGCCCTGCTGGCCATTCAGGGCACTGCGGACGTGGAAACTGCCATCCTTAGCGTAGAAGCCCTGCAGCTCCGCTCGTGGTGAAAGCTTCAGCCGGTTGTAGCTGTGCCGCAGGAACTGTCCGGAGTACTTTTTCGATTCCAGCGACACGCCTTCACCCGACAAGCCGGGACGCACGATGAAGACCGATTCGTCCTGAAACTGGCTCGTGCCGTCGTCCTCGGCGATCTTCGCTCCGTTCGGCATGCTGCGAAGGTAGTAGTTCCGCCGGTACATCGACAAGATGCGAATCTCCTGGTTCAGCGGAAGCAGCGACGACTGCGGAACTGGTTGACCACCGCCTACGCCTTGACCTCCTTCGGGGACGATGAAGCCCGCGGCCTCCCACTGCGCTCGCTTGCCGCGAACTTCGTTCCGCGTTTCCGAATCCATGTGAGGCAGGATTTCCCTCTCGATGACGCTCCACGGTTTCGGTGCGCTGGCACTCAATTGCACGAAGTAAGATGCACCGATGCTTGAGATCGGCGAACCAACCTTGCGGATCCAGCGTGCGTCTCCGCCGTTGCTTTGAACGTACATCGTATACTCTTCGCTGACACGGAATTTCACTCTGCGGAACACAACGGAATTCGCCGGAGCATCATACGCCCAGTCGAATTCGGATTGGCTGATCCGCTCTTGCGACGTTGTCCTCGAGGAGTCAATCGTCTTCTCCCACGATGCGGTCACACTGGCGTCGAATTGTCCGACGATGGTTTCCGGGCTGGTATAGCCCACGGTGGCCGCGGCTCCGAAAGTGTTTGCCGTTCCTTGCGTAATCGCTACGGCGTCCACAAAACTCCAGCTCTCTTTGAACTTCATCACGGTCTGTGTAATGTCCGTATAATTCTCGTCGTAATTCGCGACGAGGACCTTCTTCGTTCTGACGACCGGCAGCCCGCTTTGGCTGACTTCAACGGCTGGGCGGCCGGATACTTTTGGGTTCGTGTACTTATAGTAAGTGCTTTCGTCCCTCCAAAGCCATTTGCCGATCACGAACTCGCTCGTTGTCGGGGTCGTGCCGGCGTTGGGTCTCATGACTCGGATCGCGTCAATTTTCCAGTCCGGCGACGTATCCGTAAGATGCTGGGCGGCGATACTGACGTAGACCGTATGGACCACGCCGATATCGTCGATCACTCGTTCGGTCGTGTCCGTCTCCCCTTTGTCGAACGGATGGCCTTGGAGGTTGATCCAACCGGTCTTCCCCTTGTCGCCGTGAAGAATGACCTTGGGCCACATCCAGGTTTCGGCCCAATCTTCGTTCGCGGTATCAACTTCAATCTTATATTTTAGCAAATCGGCCGCCAGGCTGGACGAAGTGCGGAGGACGAGCAGCGCGAAACAAAAGAGCAAAACAAAACAGCGCACAAAGGACTCCCTTCGCGAGGCAAGGACTGAATTAGGTTTGTCGGTGTGAAAAGCGAAATTTGGTTGAGTAAGAACAGACATGGCTAAGACTCCTGTTTGAAATTCGTGTCGAGATTGAATTGAGTAAAGAACCGAAATCGCTTGAAAGGCGGACGATTGCCCGCCGTTGCACCCTTTGCCCGTAAACCAGTGCGTCCGACCGCCAAATTGATTGGGAAAAATTTGAAGCCGCCGCAATCAGCTTGATTACGCCCGTCTCCAGGGCTTAAATGGTGGATTCACCAGTTGCCAGTTGAATGAGTCGCCTGCCGTGTCAGAAAATAAGTTCGAGCAATCCGTCACGCTCTGGATCGATCAATTGAAGGCTGGCCATGAGGATGCGGCCCAGCGAATCTGGGATCGCTTCTTTGAAAAGATAGTCCGAGTTGCAGACCGTAAGATGGGCAACGCCGCTCGCCGTGTGGCGGATCAGGAAGACGTCGCGGTCAGCGTCTTCAAAAGCCTTTGCGCGGGCGCTCGTGAAGGCCGTTTTGATCGCTTGCAGGATCGCAATGATCTCTGGAAACTGGTGGTCGCCATCGCGGGCATGAAAGCTGTCGACCAAATTCGCCGACAGACCAGTCAAAAACGAGGCGGTGGACAGGTTCGCGGAGATTCCATTGTGGCCGGCTCGGAAGGGGACCTGCCCGCTAGTTTCGAGCGGTTTATGTCTCAAGAGCCAACGCCGGAATTCCTCGCGCTCATTGAGGAAGAGCAATCCGAACTATTCGACCAACTCCGCGACGACACCCAGCGGCAAATCGCACGCCTGCGCCTGGAGGGATATGACAATCCGGAAATTGCCGAGGCCGTAGGGATCTCCCTGCGTTCGGTCGAACGCAAACTGGGCCTCATTCGCGACACTTGGGCCGAGCGATTACAATCGTAGCCACCCCGCGAGCGATTACGAAATGGGCGAGTCCGAGTTTTACGGCCAGGTGGAGATCGAGGGACCATGGCAGCCGGGCTTCAAGCCGCCAAAGATCGTCCACGTCCCGGTTCGAGACTGAGACCAATGCCAAGATGCAGTCTGTTCAATTGGTGCGCAATGGACAACCCTTATGATCCTCCCCAAACACGCTTAGGAAATGGAAAAAATTCACTTCGCCTTTGGCGAGGTATTCTTCCGCTGGTGGTGGTAGGCGTACATACCTTCTTTTTCATTCGGTTTGCGCAAAACTATCCGGCGATTAATCACCCGGACGGTGTGATCTGGATTGCCTGGTTCGTGTGCGACTTTCCCGCGAGCATGTTAGTTACGGATTGGGCGACGAACATGAAGTCCGCGTTTTGGGCCACTTTTGTGTGTGGATTCGTCGGTGCATTACAATGGGCCCTGTGGGCATTGCTCGCGCAGACCTTGGTCCTCCTTGTTTGGAGGCATAGGTCTTGGGTTTGGAAAATCGTTGGTGCCCAAAATGCGGACGTGTGATGCGAGCTTCGATTATCTTGCTCCTGACCTTGTTCGTGTTTGCTCTCGCTCGTGCCGCTCATTGCGAAGCACCCCGTCCGAACATCATCATCATCCTTTGCGACGCATTGGGTTTTCGACATCGGATGCTATGGCGGAGACTTTCTCTAGGTCCACCATTGGCGAGAGGGAGAACCAAATGCTCCCAGCCGAAGCACCTGGGCACCCTAGAAGTCAGACCGGCGATTGGCATACACTAGGACCAAAATTCTGGAGTAAAACATGCCCGCGCAAGCCGCTATTTTGCAGCCGCAACGCCAATTCGCCCGTTACTTGACAGGCCGCCGTCGTTTGGGAATCAAGGCGGCGGATTTGCGCGCGGCATTGCTGGGCATTGAGGTCGATACGCAAATGGTCGTCGGGCTGGGGCCCGGCCTCGCCCGCTATTTGGGACGGCAGCGCCCCGAGTTGCGAGCGTTCCCCGCGCTATCCGGAGTTGGAGTGGAGGTTCCTTCCACGCAGGCCGACCTTTGGATCTGGCTGAATTGCGACGAGCGCGGTCTCGCGGTTACGAAGTCGAACGATTTGATGCAGCGCCTTGATTCGCTTTTTGAATTCGACGCGCCGGTTGATGGTTTCAAGAACGGAGAAACGGAAAGCGGCCTAGGGCGGGACTTGACCGGCTACGAAGACGGGACCGAAAACCCGGCAGGCGATGCCGCGGCCGTGGCGGCGCTGTCGTCTGATGGCAGCAGCTTCGTGGCGGTGCAGGCGTGGAAACACGATTTGGCTCTGTTCGCAAGCTATTCTCAGGCCGAGCAAGATAACATGATCGGCCGGCGTCGTTCGGACAATGAAGAACTCGACGACGCGCCGCCCTCGGCACATGTGAAACGAACGGCTCAGGAAAGTTTCACTCCCGAAGCCTGGGTGTTGAGACGTTCCCTGCCGTGGGCGGGGCCCGCCGGCGAAGGATTGATGTTCGTTGCGTTTGGCAATTCCTTCGACGCCTACGAGGCACAAATGCGTCGCATGGCCGGCCTTGATGATGGAATCATCGACGCCTGTTTTCAGTTTTCGCGGCCGATCACGGGCGGCTACTACTGGTGTCCGCCATTGATGAGCGGTCGCCTGCAAGTGGAGTAGCCACCTCCACGTTGCGATTCCACGCCAAGATGCGTAAAACCGCTGATCGAGGCGTAATAGGGGTGTGTCGTCGCTGTACTTCGGGATCGGCAGTCTCCCCACCAGGGCAAGCCAATTCCATCATTTGAGCATCTGAAATTCACGATTGGCGAGGACTCTAGTTTCAGATTTCGGATCTGGTTGCGGTCGTTGTCCGTTTCGGGGCTCCAAAATCGTTGCAAATTCTTTGGCAGCGTGCATTTACAAATCTGGCCGGTTTTCGCTAAAATGACCGGTTTGCCCCAGCCTGGGGTAGGTCTCCCAAAACACCCATTAGAATCAATCCAGTACACGAGTTATTCGATGTTTGAGTCACTTCAAGAGGGACTGCAAGGTGCATTTAAGTCCCTACGTGGCAAGGGGAAACTGACGGAATCCAACATGCGCGATGGGCTGCGCATGGTGGAACAATCGTTGCTCGAAGCGGATGTCAGTTTTGCCGTCGTCAAGGATTTCATGACGGATGTCACCGAGCAGGCTCTCGGTGAGAAAGTTCTCTTGGCCCTCGATCCGGGTCAGCAGTTGATCGGGATTGTCAACGAGCGGCTGGTCGAGTTTTTGGGGCCGACTGAACCCAAAGTTACGCTTCGCGACAAAACCAACGTGCTGATGCTGTGCGGCTTACAGGGGTCGGGAAAGACCACTACTTGCGGCAAGCTGGCCCGCATGTTCTTGGAAGAAGGCGTCAAACCGCTATTGTGCGCCGCCGACCTGCAGCGTCCCGCGGCCATCGAGCAGTTGCATGTGATCGGCGAGCAACTAGGTGTTCCGGTCTATTCCGAAAAGGGCGCGAAGGATCCGGTCAAGGTCTGCCAAGCGGCCGTGAAGCAGGCGCAGCAGGAAGAGGCCGGCGTTGTCATCCTGGATACCGCCGGGCGGTTGGCAATCGACGAAGAGTTGATGGGCGAGTTGAAACTGATCGACAATCGCGTCGGTCCCGATCAAGTCTTCTTCGTGGTCGACGGCATGACGGGACAAGATGCCGTGAACAGCGCCGGCGCTTTTAATGAAGCACTGGAACTCGACGGCGTGATCATGACCAAGTTGGACGGCGATGCTCGTGGCGGAGCCTTGCTGTCGGTCAAACATGTCACGGGCGTGCCGATCAAGTTTATTGGAACGGGAGAGCATCTCGATGCACTCGAACCGTTTCACCCGGAAGGCATGGCGGGACGGATTCTCGGCCACGGGGATGTGCTGGCGTTGGTTCGCGAAGCCGAACGCATCGTCGACGAAAAAGACCGCGCCGAGATGGAACGGAAGATGGCCGAGGGTGAAATCACCCTCGAAGACTTCAAGGTCCAGCTTCAAAAGTTCATGCAGCCCGGCCTGATGATGAAAATGCTGTCGCTGATGCCCGGCATGGGCGACGTTCGCAAGATGATGGAAGGCGAAGACGCCGAAGGCGGAATGCAGCGAATGATCGGCATCATCAATTCGATGACGCCCGAGGAACGCAAAAATCCCAAGGCGATCGATCAAAGCCGCCGTAATCGGATCGCGGCCGGGTCGGGCGTTCAAGCTCATGAGGTGAACGGGCTGGTCAAGCAGTTTGACATGATGTCGCCGATCATGAAGAGCATGGCGGGCCGTGGAGTCGGCGACCGAATGCAAATGGTCAACGAGCTCAAGAAGAGCGGAGCCCTGGACGGCCGGGGAGCTCCCAAGACAAAGCAAAATACAGGCAAGCGGCTTTCCCCCAAGGAAAAGGCGAAACTAAAGAAGCAACGCGAAAAAGAGCTGCGTCGCAAGAGACGCGAACGCAAGTAACCTAAATATAAAAACGAAATCCATCTACTGAATCGCAGGAGAAATTTGTGTCAGTACGAATCCGATTGAAGAAGCTGGGGCGTAAGCATCGCCCCTTTTTCCGGCTGTGTGCCATGGACCTCCGCTCGCCGCGCGACGGAAAAGTGATTGAGGAGCTAGGCTATTACGATCCCATGATTCGCGACACGGATGCTCGCGCCGTACTCAATGGCGAACGGATCGACTATTGGTTAAGCGTAGGCGCCCAACCTTCGGATAACGCCAAGACGTTGATCAAGAAGTACGGGTCGAGCGGAACTCACCTGGATCAGCAGAATGCCGCCTTGGAACGACTAAAGCAAAAGGAGAAGTTCATGCCCGCCGTCGTTCCAGCACCCAAGCCGCCGGAACCAGAAAAGCCGGAAGAAGTGGCCGTCACCGAAGAAGCCGCGCCAGAAGCGGCGGAAGCGGCAGCGCCAGCGGCGGAAGAAACTCCGGCTAAAGAAACTCCGGCTAAAGAAGCAGCGGCTCCTGCTGAGGAAACGCCGGCGGAGGCCGCGGCCGAAACCGCCGAGGCGACGGAAGAGCCGAAGAAAGAGAGTAGCGAGTAGGCGCGATGCGCTTCGACATTCTCACCTTGTTCCCGCAAATGCTTCCCGGTTATCTGGGGGAGAGTTTGCTAAACAAGGCCATCGAGCGAGGGCTTGTCGACGTTCGCGTACATGACATTAGAAAATGGTCGCGAGACAAACATAACCGTGTCGACGACCGCCCCTACGGCGGCGGCCCGGGAATGGTAATGCGGGTTGCTCCCGTGGTGGAGTGTGTCGAAGACGTTCAGAAACAAGGAGAATCCGAAGGACAAGTCATCTTGCTGACGCCACAGGGCCAGACGCTAACGCAACCGCTGGTCGAAGAACTGGCCAACCAGCCGCGATTGCTGTTGTTGTGCGGCCGCTACGAAGGTTTTGATCAGCGAGTGGCCGATATCCTGCGGCCCAGGGAAATATCGATCGGAGATTATGTGCTGAGCGGCGGCGAAGTCGCCGCGATGGTGTTGGTGGAGTCGGTGAGCCGCCTGATTCCCGGAGTTTTGGGTGACGAACAAAGTAACGTCGAGGATTCGTTTTCGAGTGGAAATCGGCTGCTAGAGTTCGCACAGTACACGCGGCCCCGCGAGTATCGCGGACACGAAGTTCCTGAGATTTTACTGAGTGGAAATCACGAAGAGATCGCCCGCTGGCGAGAAGAACAAACGATTGAAAAGACACGCGACCGAAGAAGCGACTTGCTGGACGGCAACGACGGTCGAAACGACCCCCACGAAACATAAAACCAAACGCAAAGGCAGCACCTTGCCAACAGGGAGATAAAACGATGAATGACAAGTCGAAAGCGGGCAACGGCTCGTTTAACAAACAAGCGTTGATTAACACGGTCGAAGCGGACAGCCGCAAAGAGGCGGCACCCGAGTTTGAGATCGGCGATATCGTGGACGTCCATACCCGGATTCACGAAGGCGAAAAGGAACGGATTCAGGTCTTCAGCGGTACGGTCATTGCGCGCAGCGGAAGCGGCACCAAAGAGATGTTCGTGGTTCGCCGCATCGTGGCCGGTGAAGGTGTCGAGCGAAAATTTCCGCTCCATTCGCCTCGCATTGATAAAGTTGAAGTTAAACGTTCCAGCGTCGTGCGACGCGCGAAACTGTATTACTTGCGCGATCGCGTCGGCAAGGCGACCCGCTTGAAAGAACGCCGTCGTAAGTAGCCATTGCGAGAAGCCTGGTGCCACTGCTCGCCACCATTCGCCGGCAGTTTCAGCGATGGTCTCGTCCGAGATCATTGGGCGAGAATGGTGAAGCCGCGGCGGCGCGATTCCTGAAAAGACAGGGCTGCATCATCATCGCGCGCGGCCAGCGCGACCGTCTCGGCGAATTGGATTTGGTTGCCGTGGATGGACGGGTCGTCGTGTTTGTCGAAGTTAAGACACGCCGAAGCACCGACAAAGGACACCCCGCCGATGCGGTGGGTGAAACCAAACAAAGGCGGCTCACGCGACTGGCGCTGTCTTACCTTAAGCGACATGACTTGCTAGAACAGCAGGCGCGATTCGACATCGTTTCCGTAATCTGGCCGGAAGGCGAGCGCCGCCCGGAGATCGCGCACTTCAAGAACGCCTTTGAGCCGACTGGCCAGTGGCAGATGTTTAGTTAATTGCGGCGGCGGTCCGCCACAATTACGGACCCAGACTGGTTCCCTCCATCCAGGATGGAAAATAGGATAGGCATCTCCGCTGACTGATTCGAATTACTGAAAAAAATCGAGCATCGATGAACGAAGAACAGCTAGACGTCATCGCGGTGGGTGCCCATCCCGACGATGTCGAAATCGCCTGCGGCGGGACGCTCGCCAAACTGGTCCAGCAAGGCTACAAGGTGGGCATTGTGGACCTGACGGATGGCGAACCGACGCCGAATTCCGCCGGTCCGCATGTCAGGCTGGCCGAAGCGGACCGCGCGGCCCAAGTGCTGGGCGTTCAAAAACGGACCATTCTTGAACTGCCCAACCGACGCCTGTTTGACACGTTCGACGCACGCGTTGAACTGGCCAAGGTGTTTCGGCGGCATCGGCCGCGGCTGGTCATTGGATTTGGCGACAAGACGCCCATGGCCTCACCTGACCACTGGCAGGCGATGCAGATCACCGACGCGGCGGTCTTCTATTCTCGCCTTACCAAGTGGGACGAGCATTTCGACGGATTGCCCGTGCATACGATTTCAGCGCAGCTCTATTTCCGGCTGGCGTTCGAACCATCGACGCTGGGTGGCTATGCCAGCCACTTCACGGTCGATGTCAGCGACACGTTCGAAACCAAAGTGGAATCGATCCGCTGTTACGAAACGCAGTTCCCACCCGCGAAGGAATACGTCTTTGATCGCATTCGGGGCGCGGCGCTCACGGCGGGCGCGGCAGCGGGATTCACGCTGGGGGAATCGTTCGTACACACGCGATCGATCGGAACGACCGACCTGATGAAGCTGGTGTTTGGATTTTGAAACCATTCGCGTGCTTAGGCCTGACTTGCCGCCTGCCTTAGCTGTTCCAGTATTCCGGCCAAGTCATCGGGCAACGGCGCTTCAAACTCCACGGTGTCGCCCGAATGCGGATGCGCGAGCTTCAGCCGCCGGGCGTGTAGAGCCTGCCGCCTGAGCAGCACCGTCTCCGCGTCGCGGCCACCTCGCCGCAGATCCGACGACGTAATTTGCGATCGCCCGCCGTACAGCCGGTCGCATAAGACGGGACAGCCGATATGGGCCAGATGCACTCGAAGCTGATGCGTTCGCCCGGTCTTGGGCAGAAGCCGCAATGCCGCAAATCCAGCAAACCGTTCGGCGACTTCGTAAAACGTCCGCGCGTCGCGGCTCGTTGGATGGCCGGCCCGAACCGCCATTTTTTCACGGTGGTACGGATGAACTCCGATCGGTACTTCGATCAAGTCGCGGTCTCGATCCGGAACTCCCGCGACCAGCGCGAAATACTCTTTTTCCGCCGTGCGGTGCTCAAACTGCGCGGCAAGTTTCAAATGGGCTTGATCGGTTTTGGCGACGACCAAGACCCCGCTCGTATCGCGATCGAGGCGGTGGACGATCCCCGGACGGGTTGGGCCACCGATGCTGCTAAGGCTTTGAAAATGAAACGCCAAGGCGGCGGTGAGCGTGCCGGACCAGTGCCCTTTCGACGGATGGACGACCATGGCCGGCGGCTTGTTGATCGCCACGAGATGTTCGTCCTCGAACAGAATATCCAACGGGATATCTTCCGCGACGGGGCTCTCTTCAACCGGCTCGGGCGGCGACACCAGGATGCGCTGGCCCTCGTTGAGGCGATAAGCGGCCTTAGTTCGCTGGCCGTCGACCGTGACTCCGCCAGCCGTGATCATGCGCCGCAGCTTGACGCGGCTGTATTCCGACAAGCGATTGGCGAGGAAAACGTCCAGACGCGAACCCTTGTCGTCGGCGGTGACGGCGATATCGATCGGTTGTGGTTCGGAATTTTCCACGGAGTTCATGGGACACGCGATGGGCGACGCCCGACAACTCGCTTCCCTGCACTCGGATGGAACACCGCCGAACCGTCCGGTAGGCGGATCAAAAGAAACGGCAGTCGCTTCAAGCTACGACGGCGGTCGACAATCATTTCTTAGACGTTGCGCCGTCGCCTTTCGGCGCTGCGCCGTCTTTCGAGGTAGCGGCATCGTCGCTGCTGTCTGCTTTGGACGATTTGCCGCTATCGCTCTTGTCATCGGACTTCTCTTTGGCATCGCCCTTGGTAGCGTCATCCTTTTTATCATCGTCGCCCGTCTTCGGATCACTCGTGTCGTCGTCGGTAGCTTTACTTCCGTCGTCGGTCGCGCCGGGTTCGGAACTCGTATCGTCATCGAACAGATCACCGCCACCGGGGAATGTCAAATCCGGACGATCGGGCAGATCGGGAAATCGAGCCAGCGGATCCGCCATTTGGCCGCCCGGTTCGGGCGACACGGGAACCGGCTGCTCGTAATTGGCAAATTGCTCATAGAAGCTCTTGGCGGACGACTGATTGGTGCGGGCGACCTGTTTGGCGGCTAGCTTCCCCAACGCGGAATCAGCGCCGGCGCTAGCGACGACCTTTTCGTAGTTTTTTCGAGCTTCTTCAACATCGCCCAAGCACTCTTGGGCAAGTGCCAAGCCATACTGGGCTCGCTCCAGCAGCATGCGATCGACCCGCGCATCGTTCACTACCGTTTCGTAGCCCTGCTTGGCCTTCTCAATACTGTCCAAACCGGTTTCGCGATCCTTGTAAAGCTCGGTGATTCCCTCGCGCAAGTAGATATCCGACGCTGCTTGCGTTGCCCACAATCCGACTTGGGAATCCGCGTGATTGCCAGCAACTTTCATCATCTTGCCTGGATTCTCTTCAGTCACAGTCACCATGTATTCGCCCCAAGCATTGGCGCGCGTTTGGTTTTGCTGATTGATGGAGTAGAAAATCAATCCAATGATGGCGAAAGCGGCAATGACTCCAGCCAAGATGAACTGGCTATACGGTTTGACGGCTTCAATCTTATTCCCAAGCCAATCGGCCAGTTCATTCGTTTGAAGTTCGTGACGGCGTTTGGTTTTCATTCTGGCAACTCGATATGTCTGCTCGCGGCATCCCAACGAATGTGTAGACTGCCACAACGGTGCATTAAACGCGCAAGTATATGACTGGTTGGTGGTTAAGGTCAAGGCGACCCTGCCTGGACGAACTGCGATTTTCCACACGGCGCAGAATCCGGAAAATTCGGGGAAAAACCAGCAGAGGCGTTGGTCCGGCCGCTACGGAAGCGGCCGATCGAGGGCGAATTGGGATCGAAATAGGCGTTTGCCACCACCCTTTGCGGCGGCGGCGGCGACCGCTACGATCGATCATTGATCGGAATTAAGGATCCGACGGATTCTAGGCGGCCTCGGCCATACCAAAATCACCCCTACTTCGGCCCCTCCTTCACACTGGCACGATGCCCCACGGACTCAATCCCGCGCAACAGCGAGCAGTCGAAACCAAGTCCGGTCCACTGCTGGTGCTGGCCGGAGCGGGTACGGGCAAGACCCGCGTGGTCACCTTTCGCATTGCCGAGTTGATTCGCCTGGGAGTGAAGCCAGAGCGAATTCTGGCGGTCACCTTCACCAACAAAGCCGCTTCCGAAATGCAGGAACGGATCGTCGAACTGCTCGGGCGAAAGCAGAAACAGCGTCCGGAAGTTTCCACGTTCCATTCGCTGTGCGTGCGTATCCTGCGACGGCATATCACGGCGCTCGGCTATCCCGAAAAATTTGCCATCTACGACCAAGGCGATCAAGACAGTACGGCTCGCGCAGTGCTCCGAGAAATCAAGGTTCCCACGCAGTCGCTGCGGCCCGGCGATTTGCTCAGCATGATCAGCCGTTGGAAGTCGGCTTCGATTCGTCCGCCCGAAGCTGCCGCCACGGCGCAGTCTGATAAGGAACATTTGGCCGCGGCCGCCTATCGACGTTACCAAGTTGCCTTGAAAAATGCGGGGGCGGTTGACTTCGATGACTTGCTGCTGTGTGTCGAGGATTTGTTCGCCAACTTTTCCGACATTCGTAAGGCGGAAGCGGGCCGGTTCGATCATCTGTTGGTGGACGAATATCAAGACACCAACGCCAGCCAGTATCGTATCGTCCGCGCACTGGCGGGCGGCCACCAGAATCTGTGCGTTGTCGGCGACGATGACCAGTCCATTTACGGCTGGCGTGGCGCCGAAGTGGCGCACATCTTGCGTTTCACCAAGGACTGGCCCAACGCCGGCATGATTCGCTTAGTGCAAAACTACCGCAGCACGGCTCCCATTCTCGAAATGGCCAATCGCCTAATCTCCTATAACAAAACACGGCACGACAAGGTCTTGCGGGCCGAGCGGGCCGGCGGCGAGCGTCCTCGAATCGAACAGTACAAGGACGAAAATGAGGAAGCCAAATCAGTCGTGGCGGATATTCAGCGGCGGCTGACCGATCCCACCTTGGACCCCAATGACTTTGCGATTCTGTTTCGCACGAATGAGCAACCGCGAGTGTTTGAAACCGAGTTGCGTCGCGTTGACCTACCTTATGTACTGGTGGGCGGGATGTCGTTCTTCGACCGTAAAGAGGTTCGCGATATCCTGGCCTACTTGAAGGTAGTGGATGCGCCCGAGGACGAGGTGTCGTTGCGGCGAATTATCAACACACCGCCCCGCGGCCTCGGTCCCAAGGCGGTGGAGACCATCGTCGAAAGGGCCGTCCAGGGCGGAAAGCCGGCTTGGAACATCTTGGCCGATCCATCCGCAATGTCGGGTCTGCCGGCGAGCGCCCGAATCGGCGCGCAACACCTGGTCGAACTGATTCAGATGCACCAATCACCGATTCAGTCAGGCAAGTTAATGGAGGGTCTCAAGTCGCTGATCGAAAAAGTTGACTACGAGGCGGAGTTGCGACGATGCTATCAGGACCCCGACGAACAACAGTCGCGGTGGGACGCGGTGCAGGAAGTCGTCAACGCACTTTCCCGTTATCAACAAAAATCTCGCAAGCCGACACTGCGCGGATTTTTGGATGAAGTGTTGCTCGATCGTGACTTTGGGGACGACAAAGATAATCAACTACGTCGCAACGCAATTGCTCTGATGACCTATCACAGCGCCAAGGGATTGGAATTTTCGCAGGTATACATGGTCGGGCTCGAAGAAGGGATTCTACCGCACAAGCGGAGCGTCGCGGTCGAAGGCGACGCCATCGAGGAGGAACGCCGTCTATGCTACGTTGGCGTTACCCGCGCCCAAGACCGGCTCACCCTGTCGATGGCGCTGGCCCGCATGAAGTGGGGCAAACCGCGCGATACCATCCCCAGCCGCTTTCTCTATGAACTCACGGGCGTGGCCGAGAAAGCTACCGATGCGGGCCAACCCAAAGGGAATAAGAAAGCGACCGCCAAGACCACGGATTATCGAGGGCGCTCGCGCACAAAGGCGAAGAAGCGGGCCAAAAAGAAGGTGGGCAAGAGGAACCCGTGAGAGTCGCTTCGTCTTCGCGGCCAGGTCTTGCCCGACTTCGACCGCCAAGATCGTCTGCCCGAAAATGGTGTTCCTGTTATCATGCTGGCCGCCGGTGTCGCTGTATGCAACTCTGGACAAACTGACTCATCAAGAAAGAAGCCCCATGGAAACTCGTTTCCACTGGCGATTTCCGCTGGCGATTTGCCTGACAACGCTCGTGGTGTGCTGTGCGGTGGGCTGTTCATCCGACGATGCTGGCGACGGAAGCGACGAACCGGCAACGGGAGTTCTAACCGTTTATGTTGTCAATTATCCGCTGCAGTACTTTTCCGAACGAATTGGCGGCGACCATGTGCGCGTCGTCTTCCCCGGCCCGGCCGACGAGGACCCCGCGTTTTGGAAGCCAGACAGCGACACGATTACCGAATATCAGAAGGCGGATCTGATTTTGCTGAACGGCGCGACGTATGCCAAATGGACGAGAGGCGCGTCGCTTCCCGATTCGAAAACGGTCAATACGTCGGCATCCGCTTCTGGCAGCTACATCGAAGTCGCGGATGCCATCAAGCACTCGCACGGTCCAGATGGCGACCATTCGCACGCCGGCACCGCGTTCACTACCTGGCTCGACGCGAAGATCGCCTTGGCGCAAGCCGACGCGATTCGGGAGGCGTTCGCGAAACTGCGCCCGCAACATGCCGACGCATTTCAGAAAAACTACACCGCGCTCGAAGCCGACTTGGTCGAATTGGATTTGAATCTGGGAGAGATTGTTAAGGGCAAAACCGAGCGCCCCATCTTTTTCTCGCATCCAGTCTATCAGTACTTGCAGCGACGCCACGGATTGAACGCCCAATCGGTTCCGTGGGAAGCCGACGAGGTTCCCACGGAAAAACAGTGGAAAGAGTTTAAAACCATGCTCGAAGAACACCCGGCCAAGTGGATGGTTTGGGAAGGAGAGCCGATCGAGCAAAATGTCAAGCGGCTGGATGAGCTGGGACTGCGGGGCGTCGTCTTCTCTCCTTGCGGCGCGCCGCCCGACGAGGGGGACTATTTACAAGTCATGCAAAAGAACGTCGAGAATCTTCGGCAGGCGTTCGCCGACTAGCCAGTGAACTGCCGCCGCCGTCTCGCTTCACGCCGATGTCGCTCGTTTGGATTCCTTGCGCCGAATGGCGTTTTGGCAGAGTCGGCAGCGACGCTTGTAGCGCCTGGTCGTGCCAAAATCTGTTCGTTTATCTTGGTAATGGAAGAATTCACTGCGGCGGGGCCAGGACTCTTCACAGTCGGTGCAGACGCGTTCGGGAGGTGGGCTGGCGCGGCGGCGCAGTTCCTGGGCCAGATCAACCAACTCGTTCGCTTTCTCGGTTCGGCGTCGTTGCGCGCGAGCCACGTTTTGCCGGCGGATTTTCTTCCGCGCGTTCCGTTGCTTATTGACGGAATATTGCATCCGCATGACGGTTTCGCGGGGCTGCTTGACACCCAATGTGGTTTGCCAGCGCGCGACGGTCGAACGGGCCAGATTCCACTCCTTGCCGATTTCCTCCGGAGTCATATCCGCCGAGTGCGCTAGCAGAAACTCCTTGAATCGCTGTTTTTCGCCGGCCTGCCACATCTTTTTTTCGCGCATGCGCCGCGCCCGCTTGCGGTCGGATAACTTCATTCGCCCCCACTGCTTACGAATGGCCCACAAGCTTCGATAGGGCTCTCCCAGCAGATCGAGGTCGTGAATTTCCAGCGGTGTGAACCCCTCGGCTTTCAGTTGTTTGAGCTTCCGCTTTTGACTGGCCTTCCATGGATATCGAGAGTCGCGTTGCCGAATGAGGTCCAGCCGTGCGGCGTGTGTGCGCACCGCATGCGGGGTGCGGTTCTTGATGCGCACATCGTCAATCTCCTTGTGTTCGCCAACAATCTGGCGGCGCAAGGTTTCGTTTTCTTTGGTGGTCCAGCGGCGGCCCGGCATGACCGATGGTATGGGTTTGATGGTGCGCGTCAGGGTGGGACGACCCGGCAAACGCCAGATCGTGAATCGGCAGATAATGGGGAGTATAGCCAGTGGTGCTAGCAATAGCAATTTCTCGCCAGTGCGGCCGTCATTTCGAAGCGGAACTAGGAAATGTAGGAAGAATTTTCCGTATTTGAGATGCGCCATTTCAGGCAAACCGGCACGTTCGCGATGGATTTTGTCGTCATGGTGCGACAAAGTTCGCGTCGAATTAAATTCGCGCGCTAACCCAAACCGCGCAAGCCCAACACGCAACAAGGACCGGTTAACCGCGAAAACCAACAAAACTACTTAAACCAACTCCACGGGTCCTACCGATAACATAGTTACGCTCCCCTTCTACCCATTGGCAGCGAGGACTATAGGATGTCGCGCAAGGCTACCATTTTTGCCACGGTTGTTTCGTCACTTGTCGCGATAGCCGTCGTACAAGCAGTTGGCCAGGACACTGGCCAACCATCGACACTTGTCGACCGGATCAAGCTACTTCGTAATTCTCAGCAATCGGCACAAAACGATCGGGGGC
>JAJDEH010000482.1 GCA_029259935.1 Planctomycetota bacterium | reverse complement strand
CATGACGCCGATGGCCGTCGCCGGCGTGATCTGGGTGCCTTCCGAAAACAACATTGGATACGAACCCGCACTCTACGCTTCCGAAATGGAGATTTTCGCGAAAAGCCTGCCTGCTACCTATGGTCAGGATCAGGTGCAGTTCATCTACGCTCAACCAGCCCGTTCACTTGTCGAAGGCATCACCAATCCGAGAATCCCGGACGCAAAAAGTGTGACGTTCGACCGTTGGCCAAAAAGCTTGAAAGAGATCGCCACCGAGATGGCCAGGCTGGCTGAATGAACGGCTGCCGTCTGTCGAGCGGGACGTCTCCTCAAGGACCTGAAACGCCGCGACATGCTCAAGGACACGCTGGTCATCTGGGCCGGAGAATTCGGCCGTACCCCGCATGGCCAAGGTGGCGACGGCCGCGACCACAACGCCAAGGGCTACACCACCTGGATGGCCGGCGGCGGAGTCAAAGGCGGCTTCAGCCATGGCTCGAGCGACGAGCATGGCTACGAAGCGGTCGAAGGCAAAATGCACATCAACGACTGGCACGCCACCATCCTGCACCTACTCGGCTTGGACCACAAGAGGCTCACCTACCGCTACGCGGGCCGGGATTTCCGCCTGACCAACGTAGCTGGAAACGTCGCGGGTGAGATTCTGGCCTAATGATCTGCGCAAACATAAGCTGTGTCACGCAACAGGCAACTTTGGTTGTTGGCCGGTTACGAATAACACTGCCGGACGAGCCAGCAGAGGCACGCACGACAGTGGGTCTTTTCCGGCGCTGGAGTCATTTGACTTGCCACTGTTCGTCAAAGAAGTCCGCCGCGACTATGCGGCCGGGCCAGAGCGTGTCGGGAGCCTTCCGCAGGTCGACGACCGCCCAGTCGGGCAGTTTGGGGACTTGGCGGGCGTTGTTCAAATAGGCGTATTCGCGATAGGTAAAGCCGCTGTTGATCACCACGTAACGCTGGGGATTCTTGGGATTGGGGTAGATCATCGCCGGAGCGTGGTGCGCGGCGTCGAACTGCTGCTTGCCGACGATCAGTTTTTCTTTCGTCCATTGGATCGGTAACTGATCGAGAATCTCGCGGAGGGTCGAATTGCTGGCCGGATCTCCGAATAGAATCAGATGGCTTTTCGCCACGTCTTGCTTGGTGATCTCGCTGTCGAGTTTGACCACGGCGTCGCCGCGAAACTGTCTACGCCATTCGCGGACGAAGTGATCGAGTTCCGATTCGCTCCAGTTTTGGATCGCTTCATGGCTGGCGGGGCCGGACGGTCGAACGACGACAAACGAATCCATGAAGGCGTCGTCGATTGGGCCTTGCAGATTGTGTTGCTTGCTGAGCCCGGCGGCCGGCGCCGCGCCTTGTTGCCAGCGGCTTCCGTCCCAATAGAGCTGGCACTGCCACGAACGGTCGGTTTCCGTCAATCCGGCGGTGATGGTCCGCGACGAGTCGCCCAGGACGATCTTGACGGGCTTGTCGAGGGCAAAGGGACTGCGGCCCGCGGGGATGTCCAAGCGGAGGCTGGTGACGTTTTCCGTGTCTAGGAGGATCGTATTTTTGAGAGCCTGAATCTTGGCGTTCACACGGGCTTGCCGCCAGTGCTCGCCCAAACCGGTGACCGTCAGCCAGTGCAGTCGATTGTACTTCAACGTATACGTGGCGAACCGCAGTTCGCGCGGCAGACGTACTCGGCCGCGTTGGGCAAGGTGGTCGAGTTTTTCTTCCACGATCCGCAGCGACGGGGCGTCGATCGTATGTTTCGTCTTCGCGCCGATAACGTGCGTCAGACGCATGCCTTCGTCGGCGACTGCTTGTTCCATGATATCGGCGGCCTGCTTTTGGATATCCAGTTCGCCGCTGTAGGCGACCGTCGGCAGTTGAAAAAGGTTGGCCGCATATCCGGGGCAATCGTACATCCGCCACAGTTTCTTCTCGTACCACGTCGGATCGAGCGTTTCCTTTTGAAAGAATTTGAGAAACTCGGGTGTCTCGGAAAATCCCGCGCCGGGATTAGCGGCGAAAAAGAGGGTCGGATAGTGAACGGCCATTTGCCAACATCCGGCTCCCCCCATCGAGAATCCTCGGACGGCGATGCGATCGTCGTCGATCTTGTAATTCTGCTGGGCATGTTCCAGCGCCTCCAGCACGTCGACCTCGCCGGCGAATTTGAAGGCGTTGCTATATCGTCCGTAAGGATGCAAGACGATCGTGTCGCGCGGACGGAAGCGGCCGGGGCTCGTCATTCGCTGCGCGATAAAGACCGACTCCGTCGACCGTTCGCCGCGACCATGGAACCACAGATCCAAGCGATACTTGGACTTTCCCTCGCCGCTGTAGGATTCAGGAATGACCAGCCCGTAGGGCTGCACCGTCCGGTCGATGCGGGAGCGATAACCGCGCACGACCAGTCCCTTTTGCATGGTCCACGGCGCCTCGCCCTTCAGCAGCGACGCCGCGCGCTTCTGACCTTCGGCCAGCACGTTCTTGCCGTTGGCCACATCACGTGGCGAAAAGAACTCGCGATGGGCCAGACCGTCGCGGATTGCCCGAGCGAAGATTTCGACATCGGGTAACAATAATGGCGTGCGCGCGTCGCGTCGCGACTTCAAACGGACGATATCGGCGTTGAGCTTCCGTAGGCCTTCCGTCAAAGCGGTGCGATCTTCTTCCGAAAGTTCGATTCCGACGGGAGGAACCGCGCGGACTTGATCGGGCAGATTATCTTTCGGTCCGTCGGCCCAGCACCAGGCGCTGGCTGCCGTGAATGCCATGCAAAGAAGAAGCGTCAGGCGATGTTTGATTTCCATAGTTGTTCAGCTTCCGCTAGTAAAGTGAATTCGTGGTGGAAGTTGACATTCTAACACAACACGAGTGCCGCGTTATTGATGAGAAAGGCAGAATGATTGGTGGTCTATCCGCGGAGCGGACATTGGCCAAAAGATAGCACTGCCCTTGATCCTGGATTATTCACGAGTAGTTCACAAAATCGGACTGGCTCCGAGCCAAGTTGGATTGGGACGCGGATTTGAGGCGGATGTCTCGGTGCCTGTCCCACTTTGTGAACGGCCTATTGGGTGAGCCGTCAATAATGGGACAGGCACCGAGTTGCGTCCCCTACACCGCCGCGGAAACACAATGAACTCGGAGCCAGTCCCATTATTGACTCCCGTGGCGAATAATCCGGTTTAGTGTTTCTGTCGCGAACAGGTGCTAGAAATGAAATCCCAGTCGATCCTCGCGTTGTTTGCTGTTTTCGCTTTCGTCACATCCGTATTCGGTCAGGCGGCAACTCGCCGTGCTTCGCAACCCAAGCCAGCGCAACCAGCGGCTTCATCCGCCACGCAACCCGCCAAGCCGGAACCGGCGGACCCCGAGGCAAAACGCAAAGCGGAAGAGGAAGCAAAACAATCCGCACGGATGCAGAAGATTCAGCAATTGCGATTCGATCGCCGCCCCTCCGCCATTCTTCGCGCCTTTGCTCCGAAAGTGAAGGAGGAAGAGAAACCGGCCGATCCGGACGAGAAGAAGCCGGAGCCCGATCCGTTCGCCGAAAGTCTGAAACTCTTTCAGCAGAATGTGACGATTGGCAACTGGCCAGATGTGAAGAAGTTCCTCGCCGAACTTGAAGAAAAGGAAGGCAAGGCGCTTTATCAAAAACTGCTAACGGCACTGCGCGGCACGGCGCTGCCGCCGATCGACAACTTGCCGCCGGAGATTCAAGCCCAGTTGCAGAAAGTTCAGCAGATACAACGGCAACAAGGCCGTCAGCCGGAGAAGAACACCTTCTCCTTTGAGGATGTCATCGCACTGGCGGACGCGGCGCCAACCGAACTGGACAAAGTAATATTTCCAATGTTGGGCGCGATCTTGCGTTTGGCTGTCGATAGCGGCGGTGTCGTCCAAGCCGGTGTCGAGCGGCTAAAAGTGGAGATTGCTAAACCTGGCAAAGAAGCCGCGCTGAATCGTCGACAAGTTGCGAAGATCCTGGTGGCGGCAAATCTAATGGTTGAAGCTGGCGAGTTTCTGCCCAGCGTGGGCCAAGCGAAAGAGCAAAATGACTTTGAGGCGCTCAATCTGTTGTCGCGGCATTTTTCGGCGCTTCACGCCAAGGAAAAGAAAAGCGAACATCTCGAACAAGCATGGGATGTTACGCAGTCGGTTTTAGCCTCCGAAGAAACGAAAGCGATTCAGCGTGAACAGGCATTGAAGCGAGCTGTCGAACTTTCCCCAAGGATTCGCGAAGAACTGGGGCAAACGTGGCTGGAAGAGAGTTTTACAGGACAGCCGCGTCGAGGGATGGAGATCCTGTCGGCAATCGGTGCCACGGCGGCCCTCGGTTTACAATCTCGTCCCACGGATCCGGCAACGCGATTAAAGAGCCTGGAATTGCAAACCACGGCCGTTGAAGCGCTGCTAAAAGCCGCGCCTGAGCAGGCGACGAAGTGGCAAAGCACCGTGAACCTGCTGGCAGGCAATTGGCTAAAGGAAGCCGTCGCTGCCGATCGATACGGCCAGTCGAGCAGCCGCAGTCCCATGATGCGACGCGATCCGTTCGGAAATCTGTACTACATGAATCAAGACGAGATGAACATGCGGTCGTCGCAGTCCAGCCGCATTCGCGCGATCGCCACGGGCGATCTTTTGGAAATTCGGCCCAGCGACGAATGGCTCAAGCTGGTCGATGAAAGTTTGAAACCCAAGTTCGATATGGTGTTTGCCCGGCTTTATCTCAAAGTCAACGAAGAGGACGAGGCATTTCCGTACATCGAAAAACTTGCCATCTCTCACGCCGACCTGGCCGAAGATCTGGTCGAGGAATTTTTGAAGGTTTGGACGAATAACCACGATCCCAACGCGCGGCGAAACCGCACCAATTACTACATGTATATGTACGGCTATGAGCGCAAGGCCGAAAGCATTCCGCTCACGCGTTCGAAGCAGCAACGCAATCTGGTTGAACTGTCGGAACTAGTCGCGCGATTGCGGGCCTTGCCGCTAAAGAAAGTGAACGAAACACTGCTGGCCCGGGCGTTCACCACCTGCCACAGCAGCGCCGAAGTCTATCAGCTTGAGGCCATCGAAAAGGTGTTCGGTTCGCTCGACAATCTGGAACCAAAGACGCTCTCCGAACTGATTCAGCAAATGCGAGGAAACCTGGTTAGCGTCTGGCGTACTCCGGCCATCCAAGAACGAAACAAAACCAAACGCAATCAGAAAGACATCGAAGCCGAAATTCTGCGCGGCTACGCGGTCGCCCACTCGGTGATTGACCGCGCCCTGGAAAAACACGCCGACGATTGGTCGCTCGTGCTGGCCAAGGCGTCGATTAGCCATGACGAAAACAACTACCGAAAAGAACTCGCTCCCGATTCCGAGTTTGCCGAATCACGTAAGAACGCGTTCGCGCAATTCGAGCGAGCTGCCACGCTGTATGCCGCCAAGGCGGCCGAGCTTGCCGAGGACGAAGAGGTAACGCAGGTTTACGAAATCTGGTTTTACGCCAGCCTCGGTGCCTGTGACCTGGGCCACATTCGCGAGGAAAATGTGCCCGACGTGAAGCAGCCCGCGCGGATCCGCGAAGCCATCCTTGCGTTGCCCGGTGAAGCGGCGGAGCGGCACATGGCGATGTTTGCCAATTCGCTGTTCACCCGGATGAGCGCCGCGAAACCTGCTGTCAAATTCAGCTACTTGAAAAACGGATTCAAAATCGTCGGCGATCACAAGCAGGCCGCCGAGGCACGCAAGGTCTTCGATTACTACCACGATCTAGTCACCGAAATCAAACTCGAGTCGGTGATCGATGGCAGTGACGTGGTCGGACACGGCCAGCCGTTCGGCGTTTTCATCAACCTGCGCCACACCCGCGAAATCGAACGCGAGTCAGGCGGGTTTTCCCGCTATCTGCAAAATCAAAATACTGGCCGCTCCTACTATTACAACTACGGCCGGCCCACGGAAAACTATCGCGATAAATTTGAAGAGATCGTGCATCAGGCGATGGACGAGCATTTTGAAGTGCTGTCCGTCACGTTTCAAACCGAAGATGTCACTTCGAAAGCCGTCGAAGAATACGGCTGGCGTGTAACGCCGTACGCCTATGTTTTGCTCAAGGCCCGCGGCCCCGAAGTCGACGTGATTCCGTCCGTGCGGTTGGATCTCGATTTCCTCGACACGTCCGGCTACGCAATCATCCCGGTGGAAACGCCGGCAGTCCCGATCGACGCATCAGCCAAGGCTGCCGAACCGCGTCCGATAAGCAATCTAACGATCACGCAAACGCTAGACGAGCGGCAGGCCGACGAAGGCAAGCTGATACTCGAAGTCAAAGCCACCGCACAAGGCCTGGTTCCAGATTTGGGCGACGTCCTCAAAGTTGCTCCTGCCGGTTTTGAAGTTGTCAGCACGGATGACCAGAGCTTGTCCGTCGATCGTTTCGATCCCGAGGCCGAGGATACGGCCGTCCAATCAACCCGCGAATGGATCATCAATCTTCAGGCCGAAGTCGGTTCAGCAGCGCCGCCCAAGTCGTTCACGTTTGGCACCGCGAAGCTCGACACCAAGGAAGTTGTGTATCAACGCTACGTCGACGCCGACCTGCTCACCGTCGAACAAAATATCTCGCTTGAAGAACAATACGGCAACACAAGGTACGCGTGGCTGTGGATTATGGCGCTCGTCTCTGTCGGGGGAGTTGTTTGTCTCGCCTTGGTCATCGCGTTGACTCGCCGCGGCATCGACGCCAAGTCGGTAGCCCAATTCCAAATGCCTGAAAACGTCACCGCCTTCACGGTGCTGGGGCTGTTAAGACAGATCCGGGAAAACAACGGGCTCAGCGACGCCCGCCAAACGGAACTCGTCACGTCGATCAACCGGCTGGAACGCTACTATTTCGGCAACGGCCACCACCCGCGCAGCGACAGTGAAAAAAGTGAACCCAACCTACACGAACTGGCTGAACAATGGCTGGAACGTACTGCCACTTCGTAGCCCTTGAAGTCGAATCTCATGGAAGATGACGCGGCACGGCGCGTTTGATTGGGGCACGTTCAACATTACAGTCCCATCAAATGAAGGTCCAGCCGGGTTTCTTGCGGGTCGATGTCCAAATGCCGCGTTTCGCGGCCCTGGTCTCTTGTAACCTACGCCGCAAACCGCCGATCAGTCATTCACGCGTTGCGTTTTGAGTCGGGCCGCCTTAGCCGCGCCCACGATCGTCGCGGTTGCCACGCATGCAATCATTGTCAGCGTCGCGGGTAGGCCCTCGAGAAAACTACCCCAAATGATGTCATCGAAATCGGAGTGGGACAGCGGCGGGTTTCTCATCACCGTTGGTGTTACTAGCCAAGAAATTGCGAGTGCAATCACCGCCCAAGTTACCGCTTTTCCTTTATTCCGCGCAAGGAAAACCCACGAACAGGCGACTACCAGGGCCGGCAAAAATGATAAGTCCCCCATAGGGCCCCAGTTGGGATCATTTACGGCGTTCGAAACAAGCACGCGTCACACTCGAATTGTACTAAGCAACAGGATCTCCGGCTAGCGCGAGAAACGTTGTCTGCTGATCCGTCTACTTAGGATCGTTCGGGCAATTAGTGTCCCATTAGCCGGAATGCGTTAGCGTCCGGTTCTGAAAAACCGTGGCTAACGCCCAACGGCTGATCAAAACGCGACACTTGTTTCGCGAACGATCCTTACTCGTGAACCGTTGGTTTGCATGCCGACAACGCCGTGATTTTTTACCATTGGCCGCTTTGATGGACCATGGGAAATCAATGGACTCGCTCCGCGCGGCGGTCGCCTATTGCAATTGCTTCGACAGGAATGAGTAAGTCAGCGCCAGCATGAAGGCCGATTGCTTGTTGTTCGCCGCTCCGCCGTGGCCGCCTTCCACGTTCTCGTAATAAAGCACATCGTGTCCCAGATTCTTCATCTTGGCCACCATCTTGCGGGCGTGACCGGGGTGAACCCGATCGTCGCGCGTCGAGGTCGTAAACAGTGTGCGGGGGTAGGACGCCTCTTTCCGAACATTGTGATAAGGCGAGAACGCGCGGATAAAGTCCCATTGCTGGGGATCGTCGGGGTCGCCGTACTCGGCCATCCAACTGGCGCCGGCCAGCAGCTTGTGATACCGCCGCATGTCGAGCAGCGGTACCGCGCAATGGACCGCGCCGAACAGATCCGGTCGCATGGTAAGCATGTTTCCGACCAGCAGTCCGCCATTGCTGCCACCCCGGATACCCAAATGCTTCGGCGTGGTAACCTTCCGCTCGATCAGATCCTCGGCCACGGCAATGAAGTCCTCGTAGGCCCGCGGGCGGTTGGCTTTGAGCGCCGCCTGGTGCCAGGTGGGGCCGAACTCGCCCCCGCCTCGGATGTTGGCAACGACATACACTCCGCCCTTTTCCAACCACGACGCGCCCACGGTGGCGCTGTACCGAGGCAGTAACGCAATCTCGAATCCACCATAGCCATACAGTAACGTGCGGGCTTTGCCATCGAGTGCCAAGTCGGCGCGAGATACCTGAAAGTATGGCACGCGCGTCCCGTCCTTGGAAACGGCCTCATGCTGGCTGACCGACAGTCCGCGGGCATCGAAGAAGGCCGGGCTCTCTTTCAGTTTTTCCGCGGCCTGTTGGCCGAGCGTGCCGTATGCGAGCGTCCGCGGCGTTAGGAAGCCCGACACGGTCAGGAAGTACTCGTCCGATTCGTCAGGGTCGATGGGCCGAACAGACACGGAACTGAACTCGGGCGAGCCTGGCAAAGCCTCGCGATGCCATTGGCCATCCTTCCGCGTGGTCAGGTACACCCGATTGCGGACGTTATCCAGTTCGTTGATCACGACGAAATTCGGGGTCGGATGGAACGCCGCCAACGACTTCCGCGCAGTCGGCTGGAACAGCACATCGAACTGCCGCTTCCCCTGGACCCAGTCACCATGATCTCGCTCCAGCGGGGCGTATGCGTCAACGCTAAAAACGCGCCGCAAAACTGTAAACGACCCGGCGGACTGGCCAGACGAGAAAGTCCGGCCAGGACACGAGACGCCATCGCGGTTGATCGTTCGCGGTCGTGACATCTACAATGACAGGGAGCACCGTTCTCTTTCACGGTTCTAACGTCCTCATTTTGGTTTTTGTATCGTAATGGCTGACGATTATTACAGCATTTTGGGAGTTTCCCGCAGCGCATCCCAGGCGGAGATTGAAAAGGGGTATCACAAGATGGCCCGGAAGAATCACCCCGACCTGCTGGGCGACGATGTGACCGACGCTCAAAAAGAACGGGCCAAGGAAAAGTTTCAAGAGACGAAACGGGCCTACGATGTGCTGAACGATCCCGAAAAACGCAAGCTGTACGACCAGTTCGGCAGCGAATTTGAAAAGATGCAGGGTGCCGGACCACAGCCCGGCGGCTGGAATACTCAAGGATTCGGAGGTGGTGGCGGTGGAACGCCATTTTCGGAGATCGATCTTTCGGATCTATTCGGCGGCGCGGGAGGTCCGGGCGGAAGGGGGCAGTCGTTTGAAGACTTCGTTTCACCCTTTGGCGGCCAGCCAACCCGACAGCGCAGCCGGCCTCGGCCGCGCAAGGGCGCGGACGTAACCTACGAGACGACCGTCCCTTTCAAAACCGCGGTGGAAGGAGGCGAAGTCGAACTCGCCCTGGACCAGGCCAATCGGCGGAACATGACCGTGAAGATCCCGGCAGGAATCGAAGACGGGAAAAAAATACGTTTACGCGGTCAAGGAGAACCATCGCCGACGGGCGGACAGCCCGGTGATGCCTTGATCATTGTGCATGTCCAATCCCATCCCCACTTTCAGCGTCGCGGACATGATCTGATCGTAAAGGTCCCCGTCAGATTGGGCGAAGCGGCGCTGGGCGCGAAAGTCGATGTGCCGACGCCTAAGGGAACCGTGGCCCTTACCGTTCCCCCAGGCACTTCTAGCGGAAAACGGCTGCGAGTCAAAGGCTTTGGCGTGGCCCGCGCGAAAGGAAAACCGGGAGACCTGTACGCTGAGATTCAAATAGAGCTGCCAGAGTCCTTGGACGACACGACGCGCGAGTACCTTAAAAAGATCGATGAACAACAGACTCAGTTCAATCCCCGGTCCGATTTGCAATGGTAGCGCGATGCTTGCATTTCCTGGCCTGGTCGCTCGGCGCGAACGAATCGTGGCCCGCGTTGTCTTCCTGGCTGGCGGCGACCTGGCTGCTGGCCGAAGAGAAGCCGCAAATTCCACTGGACAAATTGGATGGCGCGACGAAAGCCAAGGTGCTGGCGGCGCTGGCCGGCTTGGTGATCCTCTGGTTCGCATTGATCCTCTTCATCTGGTGGGGTGCGAGGATCACGCGGCGATATATGAAGTCGCAATTCGACAAGGCACCCGAATCCAAGCCCGTGAACATCGATCGAGATGACTGGGCGCGCAAGCCACTGGTCGCCAGCGGTGAAGACGAAGAAGACGACGTGTAGTTAATTTAGGAATCCAGTGCGCCCCTGCTGACGCGGCGCGGTGGTTCGAACGCAGTATGGCTGACCAACGATTAAGACGCGAACACCGAGTTCGGCACCAGACAGACTTCGACCGGGTGTATGGCAGCGATGCTTACGCCGCAGATGATGTCTTGGTTGTACGAGCCTGTAACAACCAATTGGAGGTTACTCGCTTGGGGCTGTCGGTTTCACGAAAGGTCGGCAACGCCGTCGAACGCAATCGTTGGAAGCGGCGAATTCGCGAAGCCTTTCGGCTCCATCGCCATGAGTTACCCGCCGGCATGGACTTGGTAGCTCGTCCACGGCGCGGCGCGGTTTGTGACTTTCACGCCATCGAGCAATCGTTGCCCCGGCTGATACAACGGGTCGCTAAACGATTGCGGGGGGCCAAGCCATGAGGTGGATCTACAATATTCCAGCTTGGTTCTTGATCGGATCCGTGCGGATGTACCAAATTCTGATCAGCCCGTGGTTGCCGCCGAGTTGTCGGTTTCAGCCTTCCTGTAGTGCTTACTTCATCGCAGCCGTGAAGAAGTACGGCGCGATTCGTGGAGCGGTGAAAGGAGTTTGGCGCGTCTGCCGGTGCAATCCCTGGAACCCGGGCGGCTGCGACCCGCCGTAAACCGCGAAGAAATTGGCAGCTTCGTGGAACCGCGACTTGATTCCACGAAGCTGCATTGCCCGCCCTTGGCGAAGTTGCTTCGAAAGGCTTTCGCTATTCTTTAAGCGACTGGCGAATGAACTCCTCGAGTACTCCGGTCAGCACGCCTTCGACGGGCGACTTGCGTCGCATCGACAAATCCCATGCCGTCATCCATTCGATCTTGTCTCGCTTGAGTCCAAACTCGCTGGTCAAGCGACGCTCGAAGTCGGGCATGTGTGCCGCGCCATAAAAGATGGCGATATGTTTCTTGCCTTCGGCCAGTTGTTTTTGGAACACCTGCATGGCCGCGCCGTTTCGATCCTTGATTAGAATCGTGTCCAGCGTTCCACCCAGCCCGGAACCCACTCCGGTTAAATCGGCGAACTGCTCGGCCATCATTCGCTTGAGCTTGACCGATCCATATTCATCAGTCATCAAAGCCAGCGGGTCGAAGTCCTTGAACTGCTCCTCCAGCGCCTTCAGCTTTTCAGGATTCTTTTCTAGTTCGCGCTGCTTGAGATTCTGTTGCCGCAACATGTCGGCCGTCACGCTCAGAAACAGCGTGATTCCATTGTCACCCCGCTCGGCGATGGTCTTTTGAATCTGCTCGGGAGACATGTCAGCGTGGACAAAGTTGTCTCGCCGGTAGTTGACCAGGTCCAACTGATGCCGCAGGTCGAGTACCGACTGCATGACCTTTTGAATCATGTGCAGGGGGCTATCCGAACCTTTTTCGGGGTCGGGAATCCGCCGATCCTCTGGGGCCACCAGTTCGTAAAGGACCACGCCGTACTGGTCAAACCACTTGTTGAGTGCCTGGTAGTACCAGGGGTCGCCAACGTGAACCACACCCACCAGATCAACGACCAGGTCACCCTTTCCCGAAGCGGGAACGTAGCGGACGATCGAAGTTTGCAGCGCGACCGGGTCGCCATTGATGTCTCGCTTGAGCCGCAGATGATTGTTAATCGACGGCTGATCTTTCTTCTCCGGTTTCGCTTTTGCAGCCGGCTGGCCATCGGAAGGCGACGATTCCTCCGCGTCCGCCGCGGCGGATTTGTTTTCGGATTGCGGATCGACTTTCGCCGGAGGATCGGCCCACAAGTAAGAGCCGGACAGCAGCAGTATCAAAGCTCCCCACAGAAACGAGTCAACACGCGGACGACAGCTCATGCTACGTTCTCCTGACCAAACTGAAATGGATTTGAGATGGGATCGATTCGAGACGAGTTCCCATACAACTGCCTAACCTCTCTGTCTCCGCAGCCCAATCCCGAGCGATCGCTCCTGAAAATACACAAACTGGGCGTACTCAACATCATTCGCAATATTGTACGGCTGTTATTCACTTGCTGGCAAAGTATTCTCCGCGCCGTGCTAGTTGGGACGCCCCGAGGGCAGAATCTTGGCTGGACCCGCTAGGCTTCGGAATCCCCGCGAGGCTTCGGAATCATCGCGACTAAAGCGACGAAGGCCGTCTGGGCCGTTCAGCGATCAGAATCTCCGTCCGTGTACGCAACGCGGAGAAAATCGTTCTGGACACTTAGCCGTGACATCGCTCGGACCCATGGTCGTTCCGATTCAGTCATCGACTACTTACCAACGCAATACAGGGCCTTGTGGGTGCGAATGAAAATGTCGCCGTCCGACAGCGCCGGCGTGGCGTTGCAAGTTTCGCCCAGCGCGTTTCGCGCGACTTCAACCAGTTCCTTGGGACTGGGCTTGAACACCAACGTCGTCCCTTTCTGATCCGTGACATAGAAATGGCCGTCCGCGGATGCCACGATCGAGCCCCAGAAGACCGCGCCCGTGCCTCGTTTCTTCCAGATGACTTCGCCCGTTTTTGGGTCAAGGCATTCGATGGTTCCCGGACCCGCATTCGCGCGATAGACGTGGCCTTCGTGAATGATGCCCGTCCCAATGCTCTGTGGGTTCTTTTCAATTCGCCAGGTGCGAGCCTTCTCGGTAATGTTTCCCATGCCGCCGAGTTGAAAGCCAACGGATGGCCCGCTGAAACCGCCGATGGCCACGCAGAATCCGTCGTGGATCATGGGCGACGAATAGGCCAAGTCGCCGCGGTTGCCGCGAATTCCATCGCACGACCAAAGTAGTTTACCCGATTGCGGGTCGTATCCGTTGACGCGCGTGAGCATGGTGCAAATGATCTGATCCTTCTCTCCAACTTTGGCGACAACCGGAGTCGACCACGATCCCATATAGGCATTATCGGATTCTCGTTTCTCGCCATCGCCTTCCACCGGCTCGTCAAGCTCCCAAAGCGTCTCGCCGTTGTTCAAACTGAGGGCGGCAACGAATACACGTTTGCCGGGCCCGCAATTAAGGATCACGCGATCTTCGTGGATAATGGGCGATCCGCCGTAGCCCCACATGTGACGAAACTCACCGAGATCCCGCGACCACAACTGCTTGCCGGAATGGTCGTAGCAATACAGACCGGCGGAATTGTGCCACACCACGACGCGCTCGCCATCGGATACCGGAGTTGAACTGCCATGCGGATTCGTTTTGTGAGTTGGCATGACCTTGTCGAACTCGACATCCTTCGACCACAACGCCTTGCCGCTTTTGCGATCAAAGCATAGCAAGCTGCGAACCTTTCCTTCTGGGTCAGCCGAGGCCACGAATACTTTGCCAGCCGACACAATGGGGCTGCCGTTGCTGGCGTTTGGCAATTCCACTCGCCAACGAACACCTTGCTCCTTATCCCAACTGGTGGCAAATTGGCCTGTCGAGGAAATGCCGTTACCCAAGGGGCCCCGAAACGCGGGCCAGTCGGCGGCATCGGCAAATTGGCTAGCACAAACCAGGGTTACGAGAACGATGATGACATTGACTTTCATTGGAAAACTCCCGGTCACTGAAACGAGCTTATTTTGGGCCTCCAATATAAGCTGCGCCGGGTATTCACACAAAGTTACGACCTGCCAGTCGCGGAGCCGATCGCAACGGCGATGACGCCAAGCAAAAGCTGTTCGCGGAGTGCCCTGGCCCTGTCGAGACCTGGATAATAACGGAAAGCCGACCGTGGGGCCTCATCACAGGCGGGAATAAGGCAGCAGGGAATTTAGGGGGCTATGGAGATCTAGGAGGAAGCAAGGTGGCTATCCCGGATCTCAAGCAAAAAGCACTAATTTTTTCCATCCTTGCTGTCGATTTCGATCTAGTAAATGAGGACCAGTCGACATGTTGCCAGGTGGCTGAGCGGGCGGGCGGGCCGCATTCCCCCTTTTTTTGTTGGGTTGATTCCCTTAAACTACGCGGTTTCCACCATTGTCACATTTCGGACCCGGTTGGGTTTTGATAGCGAAGCATTTTAAGGGAAATTACGATGCCCAAGCAAAAGACCCACAAGGGAACGAAAAAGCGATTTCGCCTGACCGCCAGCGGCAAGGCGAAGCATCGTCAGTCTGGAACGAGCCATCTGCAAGCTCGCATGTCGCAGAAGCGAAAACGCAACTTGCGCGGAACGACGACGGTCGACGAGTGCATGGAAAAGTCGATCCAGATCGCCCTCAACAAGAACAGTTACTAGTCGCAATCGGCGAATAGCCGTTCTTTGAGGCACTTGGGAGCCACCACCAAAGCGTACGGGCATCAACGCTCTTGCCGTGACAAGAGGGCCTGGCTACGCCAACCATGGAACGAATTCGATGAGAACTACTAAAGGTGCGGCCCGTAATAAGGCCAAACGTCGTCTCTTCAAAAAGGCCAAGGGTTACCGCGGCGGTCGCGGCAACTTGCTGCGGACCGTGAAAGAGACACTTCTGCGGGCAGGCAAGTACGCCTACCGTGACCGACGCGTGCGAAAACGCGAATTCCGCAAACTGTGGATCATCCGCATCAACGCCGCCTGCCGCGAGCGCGGCATTCGATACAGCGAATTCATTCACGGGCTCGGCAAAGCGGGTATCGAACTGGATCGTAAGACGTTGGCGGAATTAGCCGTCAGCGATCCGGATGGATTCGATTCGGTGGTCAGCCAGGCCAAGGAAGCGCTGGCTGCTTAGAGGCACAAGCGGTCGAGATCTTTTTTCGTGAACCTGATTGGGTAGCATCGTCTCCAAATTGGAAGCGAAGTTGCACCGTGAGGTTACCGCAGTATCTCAACCGTCACGAAAAGTCGATCACTAGGCTCTCCAATCACCATGGCTCTCACCGACTTCACCAAGCAGCTCGACGATCTGGCCCAAGCCGCGTCGAGTGCCTTTGGTGCCACGGATGCGGACGGCCTGGAGTCCGCGCGCGTTGAATACCTAGGTGCCAAGAGCGGGCGACTCAAGTCCATCCAAAAATTGATGGGCAAGGTCGACAAGGAAGACAAACCGGCCGCGGGCAAAAGGCTGAACGAAGTCAAGCAGCTGATCCAATCGGCTTTCGACGCGGCTCAGCAACGCCTGAAAGCTTCGGCGAGTGCAACGGCCGGCGACCCACAATTCGATCCGACGCTGCCGGGAAAGCGATTGCGTTTGGGGCACTTGCATCCGATCACGCAGACGATCGAAGAACTGAAAGACATCATGGGACGTCTGGGGTTCTCCGTCGCCGAAGGTCCCGAAATCGAAGACGAGCGACATAACTTCGAGGCCTTGAATATTCCGCTTTCGCATCCCGCCCGCGATCCGCTGGAAAATTTCTACCTGGCGGCTGCTCGGAAGACGGGCGATTCGACGATGCTGCTGCGAAGCCAGACCAGCACCGTGCAGATTCGCGTGATGGAAAAGACGCCACCGCCTGTCCGTGTCATCACGTTGGGGCGCGTCTATCGTCCTGATACGCCCGACAAGACTCATTATCCCATGTTCCATCAGATCGAAGGGCTGCTTGTTGACAAGCACGTCACGATGGCCGATCTGAAGAGTGTGTTGCGGTTGTTCGCGACCAGCTATTTGGGACATGATGTTCACATCCGATTTCGCCCGTCGTTCTTCCCGTTCACCGAACCCAGCGTGGAGGCCGACATGAGTTGGAACGATCAGTGGATCGAATTCGGCGGTGCTGGCATGGTCGATCCGAACGTACTTGAAGCAGTCGGCTACGATCCAGAAGAAGTCACCGGATTTGCTTTTGGGCTGGGAATCGAACGGCTCTGCATGCGCCGCCACGGCATCACGGACATTCGCGAGTTGTACAAAAACGACGTTCGCTTCCTACATCAATTCTAGATTCGGTTTTCCATTGGCCTTGCCCGGCGGCCCTCAAGGCCATTGAATCAACATCATCCATAATTTCGACGCATCATGATTGTCTCTTGGAAATGGCTTAAAGACTACGTCGACCTGGACATGGATCAGGCTGAGCTGGAAAACCGGTTGGCCATGTCCGGATTGAATCATGAGGAGACGAAAAACGTCGCCGGCGACTTGGCGATCGATTTGGAAGTGACCAGCAACCGGGCAGATTGCTTGGGCCATCTTGGCGTCGCTCGAGAAGTCGCCGTGCTGTGGGACAAGCAACTGAAACGTCCCGGGGTTGAACTGCCGCAATCCTCATCCACTTCCGTCACCGACCTGACCAAGGTCAATCTTGAATGTCCCGACCTTTGCTATCGCTACACGGCGCGCCTGATCCGCGGAATCAAAGTCGGGCCGAGCCCCGATTGGCTGGCCGAGCGATTGGAAACTTTGGGCATCGCCGTCATCAACAATATCGTCGATATTACCAACTACGTCTTGATGGAATGCGGCCAACCGCTGCACGCCTTTGATTTCGCCAAACTGGGCGGAGCAGAAATCATCGTCCGCCCAGCGAAAGATGGCGAAGAATTCCACGCCATCGATCATCGCACCTATAAGCTCGACCGAAACATGTGCGTAATAGCGGATGCCAAGGTACCCGTCGCACTGGGTGGAGTTATGGGCGGCGCGGACACCGAGATTTCGGCGGACACCACGGATCTGTTGATCGAAGCGGCCGAATTCGATCCCGTTTCGACTCGCAACACGGCGCGTAAACTACGACTGTTTAGTGATTCATCCTATCGCTTCGAGCGGGGAGTCGACCCCGAAGCGGTGGATTGGGCAAGCCGTCGTTGTTGTCAGCTTGTCTTGGAACTGGCTGGCGGCGAATTGGCCGGTGGCGTCATCGATGTGGGACGCGATCCGCCACCTCGCAGCCCTGTCGTATTACGCCTGTCGCAACTTCCACGCGTGTTGGGAATCAACGTCGAGCCAGATGAAGTTCGGCGCATCCTTGGTGCCCTGGGCTGCGACGAGCAAAACGCCAACACTGAGCGGGTCGAAGTGGTGCCGCCCAGTTGGCGCCGCGACCTAACGCGCGAGATCGATTTAATCGAGGAGGTGGCGCGTATCCATGGCTACGACAAGATTCCTGAAGACGTCAGCGTGCCGATGGCGCCGTCGCATCGCACGGACGAGGACCGCGTCATCTCGAAGGTGCGCGAAGTGCTCGTCGCCGCCGGCTTCGATGAAGTCATGACCGTAAGCGTCGTTCCTGCCGAATGGTCCAGTGCGTTCAGTCCCTGGAGCAACAATGAACCGCTCGAATCGGAAATGCCGCTCAAGCCAGGAGATATTGGCACTCGCGAGCCCCTAAAGTTCAACTTGTTGCGACGCAGCCTTATTCCCAGTTTGTTGGAAGCGCGTCGTATCAATGAATCGCTGTCGGTGTCGACCATTGAGTTGTTCGAGACCGCCCAAGTCTATCTGCCACAGGAAAATGGGCTGCCGACGGCCCCCAAGATGCTGGGCATCGCCAGCGGCCACGACTTCTTGTATCTAAAAGGCGTCATCGAAAACTTGGTCCTTGCGCTGAAAGCGGGGGCGGATCTGCAGATGTTCGAAACCGAACAGCCGCTGCTGGACCCCCACAAGTCGTGCGAGTTACAAGTCGGCGGCCAGCGGCTTGGTTTTCTGGGCGAAGTAAGCACCGCCGGTGGGGAACAATTCAACCTGCGCAGCCGAACCACAATTGCCGAACTGGATTTAAGAGCTTTGGAAAGTGTCGCGAATCTAATCCCGCAGTACTCCGGCCAGAGTCAATATCCGGCCACCTCACGCGATTTCAACTTCATCTTGGACGAGGCGATTCGTTGGTCCGATTTGTCATCCACGGTCCGCGAGGCCGGTGGCGACTTGGTCGAGAAAATTGATTACCGCGAGACCTTTCGCGACGCCAAGCGGGACGGCCCAGGCAAGAAGCGAGTCCTGTTGGCCGTCACCTTTCGCGCACCCGACCGCACGCTAACTGGTGAAGAAGCTGAACAGACCAGCCAAGCGATCGTTAGCGCCTGCGCAAAGACTCTCGACGGAAAACTGCTAGGCTAACCGCGACACATTAGGTTTCGGTGAAATAGTTGCTGGCCGCGACATCCATGTATTCCGTCGTCATTTCACGTGTCAGGCCGTGGTAATCGCAAAGGTGGCGAATCTGCAGCACTAAGTCGCGCGGATGGCAGTACCGCATCGGGCGACCCGCTTGCTTAAAGTAGTGCATGATCAAGTGATCGAGCGAGGCGGTATCGAAGGCGACTTCATACTGGCCGGCCACCTGTTCGAACAACTGTCGGAACTGGCTTTCGCTCGGATCAGTCACTTTGATCTTGTAGGGAATGCGGCGCAAAAAGGCTTCATCCACGATGTCTTTTGGATCGATGTTGGTGGAGAAGATGAGCAACTGATCAAAAGGGACTTGCACCTTCTTGCCGCTGGGCAAGTTCAGATAGTCGAACTGTTTTTCCAGGGGAACGATCCAGCGGTTCAACAATTCGTCGGGTCGCATGCGTTGCCGTCCAAAGTCGTCGATAACCAACGTCCCACACGTACTCTTCATTTGGATCGGTGCTTCTAGCACGCCGATCGACTTGTTCCAAGTGATCTCCAGATTCTCCATGCTCAATTCACCGCCCACGATAATCGTCGGCCGTTCGATTTGAATCCAGCGTTGGTCGTGGCCCGCGGCGCGCGTGATGCCGCTGGTGTTGATCTCTTTATGGACGATGGGGTCGTAAACGCGCACGATATCGTCCTCGAACATTACGGATCGCGGTATCCAAATGGAACTGCCAAAGGCCTTGGTCAGTCGCTCGGCGATGCTCGTCTTGCCGTTGCCCGGATCGCCGTACAAGAACAGCGAGCGACCGGCGGTCATGGCCTGTCCCAATCGGCTGAGCGTGGTTGCGTCGAGCGATAAGCCGGCCATTGCCGCTTTCAAGAAGTGAGATTTCAGTTGCCCATGATTGACCGACTGAGCCTTCACACCCGCCAGAAACTCTTCGAAGGGAACCGGCGCGGAACCGTAGTAAGTCGTCTTGGCCGAATATCGCTGGGCCTGTTCGACACCCCGATCCGTCAATTGGTATTCGAAGTCGCCGAGTTCGCCGGCCGAGCGCCGGTGGACGACGAGTTGATCCTCTTTCATTTCACGCAACATGTCGTCGACAAGCCCAAAGGGTATCCTGATTTGATCGGACACCGAGGCCCCGCTGGCGACACCCGCATTGAGCAGATACTTTAGTATCAACGACTCGATCTGATACGGAGGCAGGCCCGTTTCGCCAAGCGAGCGAGGAGCTTGAGGCCGGAAGGCGTCTTCTTCAGGTGCTTGTGGCGGCAGGTTCTGAACATTGGCTGCCTCCGCCTTCAGAGCCCGTAACAGCCAACCGTCCGTTTCTGACGGATGGGTTACCCCGAACAACTCTTCTTCGGTCAAAAATACGGGCACTTCGTCGGCGCAGGCCAACCCGTCGATCGTTCGCTCATCGACAGTGTCGCGCTGAACCGACATGTCCGCCCTCCTTAAAACCTATAAGAATTCCGCCTCATGGTGCCTCGAGCCGAGGCGTCACGGCGGCAAGAAATCAGGCCGCCACCACAAGTTTAGGCCAGCAAAAGGCCCTAAGTGGCGGGAAGATTGGGAGCGCTAGTAGCGGTTCTAGCGGTGGCGCGGTCGATTTTCGCTGTTTCCGTTGCAGTGCAAGGCAGACAGCCGACGACCCATCTCAACGAAATCGCTAAATATGCCGTGATGGAATATGCGCCAGGTGAGCTAACGGGCTAACATTATATGGCCGGTACTTATTCGCCCTTGCGAAGTGCTTGGAAGAACTTCTTCGCATGTTCTCGCTGAGCTTTGGGCAGCCGTTGGTTCGTAAGCGGGTCGGCCTCCTGGCTGAGCGAACTGCGCACTTCAGCTTTGACCTGTTCCTTGCTCAAGCCAGTGGCATTAAGTCCGTCAATTTGGCCCGTGCGAATCGCCTGGCCCTTCTTCGGCTTAGCGCCAACTCGGGAAAGATAGGATTGCGAGTCGGTCTCTTGTTCGGGCCGCTCTCCTTGCCCCTGTCCTTCGCCCATACCCATTCCGGGCATGTCGCCTTCACCGCCTCCGTTACACATTTTGCATCCAGCCCCGTCACAACCTTCGCACATCATGCCGTTCTTTGCTTCGGCAATTTGGTCCATGACTTCATCCAAGGCCGCCAACTCGTCCATTTCACCCTGCATTTGTTCGAGCTGTTCACCAAGTTCCGCTAGCGCGTCCGCGGCCTGGGCAAGTTGCTGTTTGGACGGCTGTCCACCGTTACCCGGATTCATGCACTCTTTACATTGAGCAAGCTTGTTCGCCATTTCTTGCAACTTGTTCATTTGTTTATCGCGTTGCTTCATCTCGTCAAGCTTTTGTTGCAGATCGCCGGCTTTCGCCAAGTTGCCGTCACGTTCGGCCTTTTTAATCTGCTCTTGCAGGTCCTTCTTGGCTTGTTCATGCGCCACGGCCAAATCGTTCAACTTTTTCGACATTTCTTCCAACTGATTGGCCAGATCCTTCATGTCGTCCTTGCTCATCTCGCCATTTTTCAACTGTTGGGCCAACTTGTTGATCTCCTCCATCGCCTTCTTGAAATTGCCTTCTTTCATGGCGTCGACGGCTTTGTCGGCGGGGCCCTTTTGGATGTCCTTTAGTTGGTCCAAGTTCTTCTTCATCTGGCCGGCGTCGCCCAATTGTTTCTGCCGATCTTCGATTTCCTTCTTCAAATCATTGAGACGCACCATGGCGTCTTTTCGGCTCGCTTTGGTTTTCTGATTGCTTAGCTTGTCGAGCTTGTCTTGCAGTTTGTTGAAGAGTACTTCCGCAACTTTGAGATTATTCTCGGATGCCTTCTTGCGTGCCTCTTCCAACTTTTTCTTGACTCGATCATTGGCGGTCTTGATACGCTTTTCGATTTTCAGTTGCTCTTGCTTGGCCAAGGCTTCCTTTTTGGCGACGGGGTTCTCCAAAAACAACACGGCCACCACCGCGATTACGGGAATCACCGGCAACAGGGCGCGCCAATTCAGGCTAACTCCAAATCGCTCGCGAATATCGATGCGTTCAACGCGCCGTGCGGCATCGGTCATCAAGGCATGACCCGCGTCGGACTCAAGTTCGTCAGGCTGCAGAGCCAAACTGCTGGAAACACGTTCTTTCAATCCGAAACGACGATCGATTTCGACCGCCGCTTCCAGTGGTTGACGGCGAATCAAATAGGTCCAGACCATCGCCATCACGATTCCACCCGCAATCGCTCCAACGATCCAACTCCAATTCCAAATCTCGGCGTTCACATTCATCACCCAAATCTTCGGAATCGCGACTCCCACAAGAGCGACAATGAGGGCCGCGAACATCGACCAAACGAACACACCGAGAAATTGTTGCAGAACCATTCTTCGATGAGCACGGGTGACTTGTCGTCGGATCTCTTCCATTGGAGCGTTTCCTGTGGAATGTTTGGAATTTTGGCTAAGGAGTAATTCGCCACAAACTACTCGGTATTATAGGGTTTAGGCAAAAAAAACGCTGCCCTTTTCCCCGCATTTTCTGGGGCCCGACAATCACCCGGGCTATATTCCTAAGACGAACGGCCTGGCGGGTCGGTTCCGTTGCCCGCAAAAACGGTTTTTCCAAGCCATAACTCTCATCGACACTTGACGTTAAGATGCGTTGGTGTTTTCGGTTAGATCTTCATGGAGAGCCCAATGATAACCGTGCAACTACCAACTCCCGAAGATCGACCGGGCACGGCGGTGGTAATCTACGATGGCGATTGCCGCTTTTGTACCGCCCAAGTCCAACGTCTGGCGCGGTGGGACCGCCGTCAGAAGCTTTCCTTCCTTTCGCTCCACGACCCGGCGGTTAGTGAACTTTGCCCTGATCTCACGCACGATGATTTGATGCGCGAGATGTATCTATTGAACCCGGACCAACAGCGATTCGCCGGCGCGGCCGCCTTTCAGCGGCTAACCCGCATGATCCCTCGGCTGTGGCCACTGGCACCGCTGCTCCACATTCCGTTTTCGCTGCCGCTCTGGCAATGGCTGTACCGGCAGTTCGCCAAGCGGCGTTATCGATTCGGAAAGACCACCGAGTGCGAAGGCACTTGCAGTATTCACTTTCGATAATCCACCCGAATCTACGACTGCCAGCTTGTCGAGACATCCGTGGCGGAAGCCAGAGTTTGATAAACGACGCAGTAACGTTCGGTCAACTTGAGCAGCTTACCAATTTGCTCGTCCGATGCTTCCGTATCCAGGGCGAAGTGCACGCGAATGTTGGTGAGGCCGACGGGCGTTTCCTTGCTGACGCCCAACGTCCCTCGGAAATCGAGGTCACCTTGAGCCGTGATCGTGCCGTCGTTGACTGGAATTTGTAGTGCCGTGGAAACGGCCCGCAAGGTTACGCCGGCACATCCGACCAGCGCCTCAAGCAGCATGTCTCCAGAACAGGCCAGCGAACCATCGCCACCCGTGGCTGGGTGCAGTCCGGCCGTCACGCTGCCCGAAAACGTATCTACCGCGCATGTTACTCCGCCGGTCTTCAAAGAGGCGACGGCCTTCAACGATTGCCGAGCGGATTCGGGATCGTCTTTGTATTTTTGTTTGAGGGGCGCTTGCAGTTCACGTAGCTGATCGGCATTCACATCGAAGCTCCTAGGTTCTTGGCTTGTGAACACCGATTGTATCGTCAACGGGTTCGGTGAGAGAACCCCTTGAGCCTACCGTGTGCACTAGCTTTGACAGGAGCGTGAAGGCCTAGCGCACGGCGGATTCCTGGGCTTCGTCCAGGCAGTGAATCAACGTCTTGTCAAGTACCGTCAGCTTCAGCACCGGCGCGATCTCTTCATATTGTTGGTCAACTTCGTGCAATAGATCCCGCAAGTCGGACGACTCGGTGCCCGGGATGCTTTCGAAATTGGAGACCAGCAAGTTGCGATCCACCCAAGTCGGATCTTGGCAAGAGGGAAGCATTGCCGACAAGGCGACGACAACCTGTCCCATTTTCGCGTCCGGGCTGGCGGCGAGTTCGTCGTACCGAGTATGCGTCTCGAGAAACGTTGAAAACGTTTCTGGCAGGCTCCAACCGCGCGCCATGATTCCAGCCGCCTGAGCGTGGTTCCAACCGAACTGCTGATCCTCCAAGTCGGAGAGCCGCACGCGGCCCGACTCGCGAGCCCCAAACATTTCAAGGTAGTGTTCCGGCAGTTCTTTCGCCAACAGTGGAATGGCCATATCTTGCAGCAGGGCCGCGGCAAAAAGATCTTCGGCCTCGGGAAGCTTGATGGCCTTGCCCACGGCCCGGCTGAACAGGCCCCGTCGAAGCGAATCCTGCCACAGACTGCGCAGATCGAATGGCCCACACTTTGGATTCGGCATCAGGCTGAAAACGGCGCTCCACAGAGCAAAATTCTTGATCGTACGGATGCCAACCAACGTAATCGCCAAGTTGACGCTGGAAATCTCTCGTGAGAATCCAAAATACGAGGAGTTGACGAACTTCAGCACTTGGCCGGTCAGTCCCGGGTCGGACTCGATCGGCACGGTAAATTCCGGCGGTCCATTTTCGGGGTCCTGCGAGAGCTCCAAAAGTCGGATTGCACTTTGGGGTAGCGCAGGAAGCTGAGCGCCGGCCAGGATCTTGTTAAGGTCAAACTTGGCATCCGCGCTGCTCATGGCAGTGAAACCTCTCTGTTAAGCGATTTGAAACCGTGATTGGAATCGCCGATCTGGCGCACGCCCCACCCACGATCTGCCCAAACGGACATTGGTCCTATGGAAGCCTAGGACACGCCTGGTGTCGCGCCAAATCAGAACGCGGATGTTTCCCGGATTCATCGACGGTCAGGCCCACGTTGCCAGTTTGCCTCTTGTCCTTTCCTGGCAACAATGGGCTGGCACGCGTCCTAAATCAGCGGCCCGCCGGAACTTGCGGCGGCGAGTGGGCCGATCCGCCTCATCCCGGCACAGGTACTGCAACCATCTGGATGAAACGCTCTGTTTGGTTTCATGCCACCTGTATAGGACATAAGTACATTGCATTGGTTTTTTCCATCGCTGTTCCTGATCGCGCTGGTTTTGTGGGTTGGTGCGACTTCCGATGTTTTCCTGGCGGCGGACGGCGAGTCGCCGGCGCATGAAGCCACCCCGACTGATTGGCGCCAGACCACCAAGGGATGGCAAAAAATGAAACCCCAGATCCAGGAACCACCGCTCACAATTCTAGCGGCATCCCGCGTTCATCCTCTTGTCGTCGGGTGTCTGCAAGTGCTGGTGTCTTTTGGCGCTCTGGTTGCCTTCTCGGACCGCATGCCGCCGACACGCCGGTCGGCTTCCTCATCTTCTCGCTGATTTCAATCGACCGCATTCATGATAGGATCGAAGGCAGTAGAAATCTCAAAACTGCTTCGCCGCCTCAAACTTCCCCTTGGCGACGTGACTCTGATTCGTCTTGAATTTCGATGCACTCCCACCTTTCCCTTGACGATACGATCAGCGCCGTGGCATCGGCGTGGGGAAGCGGTTTGCGAGGGATTGTGCGGATCAGCGGCCCCCAAACCGTTGATGTTCTCTCCCGAATTTTTCAGTGCCGCGAGGGCAACCTTTCCGATCACAATCTCCCCACGGTCGTGGCCGGTGATATCCGCATGCCGGCTCCTTTTCCTAGCGTGCCAGGCGATGTCTACCTTTGGCCCACGGCCCGCAGCTACACTCGCCAGCCGAGCGCCGAAATCCACACGATCGGTTCGGCTCCGATACTCGATACCATCGTCGAGGCGCTGTGCCGAGCGGGAGCAAGATTGGCCGAAGCGGGCGAATTCACCATGCGTGCGTTCCTGGCCGGCCGGTTGGATTTAACTCAGGCCGAGGCGGTGCTTGGCGTAATCGATGCGCAAACGCAATCGGATCTGGACGTCGCGCTGGGGCAATTGGCTGGCGGACTGCGAACCCCGCTAAACGAACTGCGCGAGGATCTGTTGGACCTGTTGTCTCATTTGGAAGCCGGCTTGGACTTCGTGGATGAGGATATCGAATTCATCACGGTCGAGTATTTGACAAGCCAATTGCAGGCAACTTTAGCGAAATGCCGCCACATCGAATGGACCATGCGCCAGCGAAGCGAAAGCACGGACTATTTTCGAGTTGTTCTGATGGGCGCGCCGAATGTCGGCAAGAGCAGTTTGCTTAACGCTCTGGCGGAATCCAACACGGCCATTGTTTCGGATCTTGCCGGGACGACTCGCGATTATGTCAGCCGTCCCGTGGAAATTCACAAACTGCCCTGCTTGCTCGTTGATACAGCGGGCGTCCAAGGATTTCCGGATGGCGATCTAGAGAAGTCCGCTCAAACCGTGACTCAAGAACAATCGCGGCAGGCCCATTTGCAATTGTTTTGCCTGGACGCGACGCGACCTCTCAACGAATGGGAGCGAACTCAAATCGCCGCGACGAACGACATCGACCGGATTTTCGTACTCACGAAATGCGACGCCCCGCGAGCCACGGATTTCCGAGCCTCGGCGGTAGCCACGAGCAGTGTTGATGGCCACGGGCTGGAGCAACTTCGTGATGCCATGCGTGACCGCCTGCTGGCCACCGCGACGCGGAGTCCGGCATCGGTCTCTCTAACGTCGGCCCGTTGTCGCGAGTGTTTGCGAACCGCGTGCGAGAATCTCGAAAGCGCCGTCGAGGCGGCCATGAATCAGCTCGGAGAAGAACTAGTTGCGGCCGAGTTGCGATCGAGCCTGGAACACTTGGGCCAGGTCGTCGGAACGGTGTACACCGACGACGTCCTAGACCGCGTGTTCAGCCGATTCTGTATCGGAAAATAGTCGCTCCGCCTCTGCTGAATCGCTACCTGCGACCGCACCCTCGCTATCTCATCATGTTCAACTGAACAACGTATTCGGCATCGAACGGTTTGCTGTCTCCATAAGAGACCGGCAAAACCACGGCTCCGGTCAGCGTACCGGCTCGTCCGTATTCCAAAGTCGAGCCGAACGTCATATTGACGATGTCGACGCGATTCGACGCGTTGCCAAGTGTGATCACGGAACCGCCCGTGGGGGTGATTGTGAACAGGTCGGCATCGCTGATGGTTGTCGAGTAGTGACACTCGGCAAGCAACGAAACACCCGTGACACGACGCGCACATGGATTCCGATAAATCCAGTATCCGGCACCCAAATCCATTCGTAGCAAGGTTTGCGCTTTGAATTCAAATTGGTCCAGCGTGGCGGCCGTGATGTCCAGGAAGTGCAAATCGCTGTTGTGGGCATCGAAGTCAATTTGACTGAATCCATGCAGAAAGAAGCGCTCATTGGGCTGATAGACAAAACCCAGGAAGGGCGCGATGAAGACCGACTCGTTTTCGTAACGAATGCGAAAGTCGATCGTCGGCCCGCCGGGGTCATCAATGGCGTGCATGTTTACATTTTTGGCGGTGGGAGTCTCCACCATGACCCCGCCCGACAAGGAAAAGCCAGTGCATGGGTCGGAGGCCAGTAGAGCTTTCACGGCAACCGTCAGGTTGCCAAACATCCACTCCTGATCGCCCGGTGCCTGGGCGGTGCCGATGGGATTGCCGAAGTTCATGAACATGGTGTTGCTAAGCTGAAACGCAATCGGCACTTGCACCTGAACCGAAAGCAGGCCGTCCATGAATGTCTTTTCGACACCGACGATGAAACGGTCAATGTTGTTTTCTTGCGTGTCGCTGACCGTCGGAGCGACGTCATCCTCGTTCACGGTGTTGAGAATCGCGTTGTGAAAGTGCTGATAAGTAATATAGGCCCGGTCGCGCGGCATGGGGCTGTTGTTCTCGGCAATTTTCTGACGGCTGCAGCCGAACGTCGGATGATTGACAATCCCCAGCGTCGAGCCATTGAACTGGATGAGGCCGCAAGCCCCGCCCACGGTGTCACCGATCATATTGGGTGTATAGCCCATCGCGCCGGTCGCACCACCCGTGGCGCTGGCGACCGGAGCAAACTGAGATGAGAATTCGGGAGAATCGTCGGAGTCCGTCGCGTCTGAATCGGGGTCGCTGGGATCCATGGAATCCGAGGAATCCGACGGTAAGTCAACAACGGGCGGCAGTCGTTGCCGGTGCCTTTGACAGTGGGGGCATCCAGGACGGTCGCATCCGCATCGATACGCGGGGCGTTGAGCTTGAACTTGTTGGGGCGTGTAAGAACTGGCGAATGCCAAAAGCAGAAAAGAACACGCAACAAGCACGTTCCGTAGTGTGAAAGTTGGCTGAGTCATTCCGTTTCCTCCAACCGCTATGCCATGAGATATGAGCCCGCGAGACGGGCGTGACTCGCCTCGGTTTCGCGGGCGCGTGAGAGTTTCAATTCGCCGATTTCGAGCCGCACGACAAAAGCGATCGAGCGGACTCGGCCACGAACAGATCGGCGTGCTGCCTTGTCAGAGCTGGGATTTTGAGCCGTGTGCCGGTGCCCGTCACCCCCGAAATATTCTTCTCTGAAAACAGCACTAGTCTGAATATTCGTCCAACGCCGTTTATAACGATCACTCAAACTGTGCGTGTCGTTAGGGCTTTGCTAGTTTTACTAGTTGACCGTGTTGCGACGAGGCTGATGCGCCAATTGAAGCCCAAAGACCGCCATTTCCAACAAATATCAGCGCCATCGGGAATTCCCTTACGGGGCGCTACTTCACTTCTTGTCTAGCCGTTGGCTGAGGGACAACAGAAAGTCGCGATTGTCCGCTTGCAGATATCGCATCGTTCCTCCCATGCGGCTGAATGTCTTGTTGTATCTCAAGTAGTAAGCTGGGTTTTCTTCCGGAGGCTCGCCTTGCCTCCAATCCCAAGTGCTTTCGGCCAGGTCGTTGACCAGGATGAAGTGATTGTCGATGCGCCGCCCTTCTTGCAAGGCAAGATTCTGTGAGATCGAGAGCGATTTTTCGAAGATCATGGGACTCATCACCGCCGAACCGATAGAGATATAAACTCCTCCCTCCAGCCGGCTGACGCTTTCCGCGAAAATCAGAAAATCTCGTTGTGCCGCGCGGCCCAGGCAAGCCCCCCGGTTCATTGGATGATTATAAATGATGTCGTGGCCGATCATCGGATGACCGGTGAGCGGAAGTCCGTGTTTGAACGCGCTGGCTTGAATACTGAACTGTTTCCAATGATGCGGAATCGAGTACCAACCGGGTGCCAATTCGAATCGCTGAATGACGAACAGCAGATCAGCCGCGGCCGCGGCCCTCTCTGGATCGCTTTTGAGATGGTCGTGGACGACTTCTTCGAGTTCTTCGCCAGCGGGGATCTGCAGGCCTTCTTGGTCGATCATCGCGCCGACCGACTCGCCGTATCCACGACCCTCATGGGCTCCCACGTTCAACGCCAAGTTGATATTGAAACCTGTTTCCTGCCAATTGCCGAACCGTCCTTCATCCACCATGCGGCCCACGTCTTCGCAGCTTTTGCCTTGAAAGGCAAACTCCCAGTCATGAATTACTCCCGCGCCGTTCGTCGCCAGATGCGTTACCCAGCCTTGCTCGATCAAATGGCGGAACACGGTCCCCAGTCCGTTCTTGATTGCATGCGCGCCGAAGGTAATCATCACCGGACGCTCGGTTTGCCGCGCGGCACGAATCCGCTGCGTGGTTTCGTCAAGGATTTCCAGCCCCGCATCAGAAAGCGCCCGGGGCGGAGTATTCGGCTGGACGCAATCCTTTTCGATAAACTTTTTGCTGTCGCGCTCGGCCAGCGGCTGCATTTTGACCGCAAAGCGATTGAATTCCGGATGGGGCATCGACGTTCCACAGGTGGCGAAAGATGTAGCTGCGCTCGCCAAAGCGTGGTCCGAGGCCATCAATCCCCGTTTTGGCGAACGCACCTACAGCGAGAACTGACGGGGCAAGGCATTAGAGTCTTAAACAAAATGCGCGTGCGAGCATGTTAAAAAATTCGAAATCCGAATCTCGAAACAAATTCGAATTTCAAATGCTCAAAGGACAGAAACGGCTAACTTCTACTTTTTGAACATTGGGTATTCAGATTTTGAATTTGTTTCGGATTTCGAGATTCGGATTTCAGATTTAGTTGCGGCCCTGCCGCTCTAGGAACCTTCGGCGGAAAGCTGTTCCGCTTCCAGCAGGTTCTTTCCCTTGGATAATCTTAGCCGCTGCCCGTCGCTTTCAAAGACCATGTCCTTCGCTCCGATCTCGCGAATGATCCCCTCCACGCTGCCGATTTTGAATTCGACGCCGATAAACAGGTCTCGGTGCAGCTTTCCAGTCGGCTTTTCGTCCAGCCAGACGACTTTTCGACCGTCTCGCTGTTGCAACACGGCGGTCAAGATAGTGGCTTTGGCGACGTCAAACTTGGGCTTGGTGGCGCGGGCGACGGGGGGCGCGGGCGGCTTGGGATCGCGGACGGAGACTTGGAAGGTCTTCGTGGTTCGCTGGC
>JAJDEH010000481.1 GCA_029259935.1 Planctomycetota bacterium | reverse complement strand
CCTGACGGGACCGCCAACCAGCCCGCTTTCGCCCGCGCCCCAGCGGCCGCAAGCACCCAATCCGCAAACGCCGGCGGCTCAGTCGCCTTTGTTCGAACAGCAATCCGGCGGGATGCCCTCGCAGTCTCCGATGGCGAACGCACCGCCCGGTAGCGGCTCATTGGCTCCCGTTCCGACGGCGGCTCCATACACGATTCGATTGCAGAAGAAGTGCCTCAACTGTCACGCGCCATTGGAACCCGACATGGATGTCTGTCCCGGGTGCGGCTACAAACAGCCGCCCGAGCCGGTCGTCGCGGAAACGGAAAAGGGTTTTTCGGGCTGGTTCGGGTCGCAGCTTCACGAGGGGACTTCGCGAACGACGGTCTATGTCTTCTTGGCTCTGTTCGTTGTGGGATTCACTCTTTTATGTGGCGTTTTGGGCTCATCGTTGCTCGGGCCGCTCTTCTTTGGCCTGGTGTGCTTGGCCGTGTTTGGCGGCTTGATTTCTTCCGCCATTGGGATTGTGGCTTTGGCGATGCGCGGGAAAAGAGAAAACGAGTCCACCGGCGAAGCGGTGGCCCGCGTGGCGAGTCCCTGGGCGCTGATGTTGGAAATCCGCCGAGCGACGTTCTGGCGTCAGTTCACGCCTCCGTTTTCCAAACGGTTGGTTATCAGCAAGAAGGGTAGCGAACTCGGCGACAACGGCTTGCTGCAAATTGAGAACCTGCCAGAAGTCGAAGTCTTGGATCTGGAGGGCACTCAGGTGACCGACCAGGGAATCAAGTACCTGGACGGCATGCCCAAATTGAAGTATCTCGTTCTTCTTCGGACCAGCGTTTCGGCCGAAGCCGTGCGACGCCTGCAAAACGCCCGGCCTAATCTCTGGATCTGGCATTAGAGGTGCGGGGGCAAGCGAGTTGCGCTCGCTTTGATTCGCTACGGCTAATCGCTAAGAGCCGTTGAAAACTTGGTTAGCAATTCCACTCCTGATTCGACGACCAAATAGTCGTTTTCGATTCGCATTCCCGCTCGTAGTTCAGGAGCATACAAGCCTGGTTCCGCGGTGAACACGTCCCCGATCTCGAACGAGTCATCCCAGTTGGGATTCAAGTGCGGAGCCTCATGTGGAAACAAGCCGATTCCATGTCCCAAGTGGTGATTGAAGACTCCGACCGGTGCTTGATCCAATAGACTCTGAACTTCCTGGAACAATTGCTTTGCGCTCTTGCCCGGGCGCACGTTTTCTTCGACATGTTGAAACACGGCAGTCACATGTTCCCACGCGACCCGTTGCTCATCGCTGACGCTGGTAACAGCAATGGTGCGGGCGTTGTCCGCGAAATAGCCACGGAAGGCGGGGCCAAGGTCCAGGATATATAGCTCGCCCGCTTCCGCCACACGGCCCGATCGTGGCGGACCGCCGCGCGATCCACACTGATAGTCGTTGCCGGTTCCGGTCAGCATTTCGCCGAATTCCTCGACGGCCGCCGATTGCAGTTGATTAAAGACTTCAAGTTCGCTCACGCCCGGCTGGATGATTTGCCGCGCTCGTTCGTACATCCGCTCGGTACCCGAGATCGCCTGGCGGATTCTGGCCAGTTCATCCGCGTCCTTACGGCGGCGGAGACGATAGAGGTCCGGTTCGATATCGAAAAATTCGGCCGCCAGGGATCCCTCTAAATGCTTCGTAAATGTGGAGAATTCGACGCCGATTCGCCTTGCCGAAGCTGCGGATCCCAGCGCGTTCAGCAAGACCTCGGAAGAAGCTTGCCGCTGGTCGTTCCGCAAGGTCGAGTGCCATTGTGCTTCGTAGGGCACGATGTCATCAGCCGCGGCCATTTCGGGGATTTTTTTCTGGGGAACTACCAGTGTTAGTTTCCCATCCACCGACAGTGCCGCCACGGGTTGGAACAGCCAAGCGAATCGAGGCCCGGCCAGCCACTGAACGTGTTCGTTTTGAGTGACAATCGCCAAATCAAGATTACGTCGTTGCATTTCCGCGATCAGCCGCTGCTGTCTGCCGCGACACGCGGCCACATCAACCTCAAAGGGATCCATTTTCCGCCTCGATCGAAAGGGGCTAGGTAACGCTAATCAGTCACGCTCGTGAGGGTGACTCTAGCGCGGTTGCGCGTCAGCAGTTACTTTAGACGCGCGGCGGAAATTCAACAATTGGCCGTTGTCGGCAGGCGTGACTTTCGACGAAAGTGGCCTACAGTCCGGCAAAATAGCTGGAAACGGCCGTATCCAAGACTTCTTCTGACAATTCCAGCGGCCGTTCGTGAAATTCGCAGAAATTCTGCACTCGTTCGAGCAAGTCGCGGACATAACAGAAGCGAAACGGGCGCCCAGCGGTGAGGAAGTGTTCGCTGATCAGATAGCTGGCGGCGTTCGGGTTTCGAGGCAGGCCCATGGCGGCGGACTGTTGATCGAACAACAGGGCGAAGTCTTCTTCGCTCGGATCGCACACTTCGATTTTGTACGGAATGCGACGCAAAAATGCTTCGTCGACAAGTTGCTTGGGATCGAGGTTGGTCGCGAACACCAGCAACTGTTCAAAAGGGACATTGAATTGGCGGCCCGAAGGCAAGGCCAAATGATCAATCCTCTTTTCCATGGGGACGATCCAGCGGTTCAGAAGTTGTGCTTTGCTAATTCGCTGTCTGCCGAAGTCATCAATCACTAGGGCACCGCAATTGGCTTTGAACTGAAGCGGAGCTTCGTGTATGCCCGTGGTGGAATTCGTGGTGACCTCTAAATGTTCCAACGTCAATTCACCGCCAACCACCACGGTCGGCCGCTGTATGCGGACCCAGCGCTGGTCAATTCTGGTGGACTTCAGCAGATCTTCGGATTCTTCGCTGGGCAGTTCATTGTGGCTGGTGGGATCAAACAGACGAATAATTTCTCGTCCGACCGCGATAGTTCGAGGAATCCAGATCGCCTCGCCCACGCAACGCATCAGCCTTTCCGCGATGCTGGTTTTGCCGTTGCCCGGCGCGCCATACAAAAACAGAGATTGTCCGGCATTAACGGCCTGCCCGATGTTGCTGATCACTTCTGGAGCCAGCAGCAAGTCGGAAAAACCGGCGCGAACGTCCCGGAATCGCGGCTTTGCTTTGCGCAGCGCCTGCTTGGCCACGCTGTCCACGTAGTCCTCCAATGCGACGGGCGCGGCGCCGAAATATGTACACTGATCGCTGAACCGCCGGGCGCGTTCCGTGCCCGCTTGGCTCAATTCGTATTCATAGTCGCCCATGGCCGCCGCGTTTTTGTAGCTGACCAGCATTTGGTGCTTCAGACCGTCCAGGATGCCATGCACCAACCCGAACGGCAGCCGAATTTGCTCCGCAAGTCTTCTGCCCGTCGCGGAACCTGCATTCAGTAGCGTCTTCAGCAGCAGCGGTTCCACGTCGTTGACTGTCAGCTTGCTTTGGGCCAGCGTGGTGGGCTCCAGCGGGACGAATTCATCCTGCCTTTTGGCGGGCAGCGCCTCTCGCGTCGATTCCAATTCGAATTGATCAGTCCGCGCTTCTCCCATTCCCAAGGGAACGGGATCGGCTTCGTCCATTTCATTCGATTGCGCGTGTCCGTTGTAGTAAGATCCGGCCAGATCCGACGTGGGCGTTGTTTCGTTCACGGCTTGCTTCACACTCTTGTTGGTTTGTTCCAAAGAAAACTCTGGAAAACTGTACCTTGTGAAGAAGTCTTCGCGCGCTGCGGGCCTGGACGGCCGCCATATTTCCAGGTTTAAGAAGAGGGCCGGCGACTCTGCTTTCGGCATAACCGGCCTGTTCCGCGCGACCCGGTCGCCACGAGGTAGCTTTCACCAAAGGTTGCCCCCTCGGATCGGCGGATTTTTCAGCGCTGCTAGCAAGTTGGTCGGCGATCTTGAAAGATGGACGCCACGATCGGCGAGCGAGACCTACAATTTCGCTGGGTAAGGTAGGCTGTGATATGAGTTCCGAGAAATAAGCAGTCATGGCGACTCTCGATGTTGCCAAAGTCTCGATGTTGCCAAAGTAATATCGCCACGGCGACGTGGCCCCAACGGATGTCGCTCGATGATTCATGTTCGCCAGCTAACCAAAAGCTACGACGATTTGCGCAGGGGCAGCTTTGTCGCACTCGACAAAGTCGACTTCGAGGCGGCATCGGGGGAAGTGTTCGGCTTGCTGGGACCGAACGGCGCGGGGAAGACCACGGCGCTACGAATTCTCAGCACCGTACTGCGGCCCACCAGCGGAATCGCGCGCGTCAACGGATACAACGTTGAAACCGATCCGGAAAAAGTTCGCTACCAGATCGGTTTCGTGTCGACGAACACCGCCGTGTACGACCGGATGACAGGCTGGGAGATGGTGGAATATTTCGGCCGGCTGTATGGCATCGACGACGACGAGTTGCACGATCGGATGGAAAACATTTTCAACCGACTGCAGATGAATGAATTTCGCGACGTGCTGGGCGCGAAGATGTCGACCGGCATGAAGCAGAAAGTCTCTATCGCCCGCGCGATTGTCCATGATCCGCCGGTGTTGATTTTCGACGAGGCCACGGTGGGACTCGACGTGCTGGTCGCCCGCGCCTTGCTGAAGATCGTGGCCCAGTTGCGAGACCAGGGCAAGTGCATCATCTTTTCCACGCACATCATGCGCGAGGCGGAACGTCTGTGCGATCGGATCGCGATTCTTTACCGAGGGAATATTCTTACCGAAGGCCCTCTTGAAGAACTGCAGGATCGCCACGGAGAACGCGACTTGGAAGAGTTGTTCTTTCGATTGATATCAGACCACGACGAATTTCCCGCAGCGACCGCGGTGGCCACCTGACCCTCTCGTCTCCATGAAGCTATCAAATATCAAGTTGATCTACCTCCGCGAATTGCGCGACCAATTGCGTGATCGTCGGACCTTGTTCACGATCGCCGTGCTGCCATTGCTGCTCTATCCGCTGTTGGGAATGAGTCTGGTACAGGTGGCTCAATTCATGCAAGAGCATCCCACACGCATCTGGATTATTGGCGCGGAAGGGCTGCCGTCGACTCCGGCGCTAATTGAAGAAAACCAGTTCGCCGGCGAGTTTTGTTTACCCAATGAGGCTCTTCTGCTGCAACTCGTCATCGACGAGAAACTGCCCGCCGAGGTACATGCCAAAGTCGGCCAGATCATGACCGAGAAGTCTCTAGATTGGGAGCGGGCTTCGTTACATGTCCTCGACGGAACGGCGCAGCAAGCAATTCAAGCTGGAAAAGTAGATGCGGTGGTTTACTTTCCGCCGGATTTTTCCGTCAAGCTGGAGCGAATTCGTCAGCATCTGGGCGACCGCGACCGCCAACCCGAAGAAGGCCCGCTTGCTCTTGATGCCATTCCGCAGCCCGTCGTTTTCGCCAACACGGCCGCCGACAAATCGCGCATCGCAAAGAGCCGCGTGGGCGACGTCCTGGCGCGGTGGACCAAGCGAATCACACAGCACAATCTTGAGGCCGTGCATGTTCCAGTCGCGGCCACCCAGCCGCTTGAACTCGTGGAGGTTGATGTCGCCGAGGATTCCAATCTGCGCGCCGCCGTATGGTCCAAAGTGTTGCCCTTCGTGGTGTTGATCTGGGCATTGACCGGCGCGTTTTATCCCGCCGTCGACTTGTGCGCGGGAGAAAAGGAACGGGGAACCCTGGAGACATTGCTTAGCAGCCCCGCTCAGCGGAACGAAATCGTGTGGGGCAAGCTGTTGACCATCATGTCGTTTAGCATCGCCACATCGTTGCTGAACTTGGCCAGCATGGGCATCACCGGTTTCTTCCTGATCCAACAGTTGGCCGGCAATCAAGGGTTCGCAAGCCAGCTTCAACTCGGCCCGCCGCCGATTGCTTCGATGGGGTGGCTCGTGGTGGCTCTGATCCCGATTTCCGCGTTGTTTAGCGCGTTGTCGCTGGCCGTGGCCGCGTTTGCTCGCAGCAGCAAGGAGGGCCAGTACTACCTGATGCCGTTGTTGTTGATCTCCTTGCCATTGATGATGTTGCCCATGTTGCCGGGCGTGGAACTGAACCTGGGAACCAGTGTGATTCCGGTCACCGGTATGATCCTGTTGTTGCGGAAATTGATAGAAGGGCAATATTGGGACGCCCTTCACTTTTCGATTCCTGTTATTGCGGTGACGTCGCTGTGCTGTTGGCTGGCGGGCCGCTGGGCGGTTAACCAGTTCAACAACGAATCGGTGCTGTTTCGCGAAAGCGAACGATGGGATGTCGGCCTCTGGTTCCGGCACTTGGTTCGCGATCGAGGGAATACACCGACGTTTAGCGAAGCCCTGATGTGTGGTGTCGTGCTGCTGCTGATTCGCTTTTTTGCCGGGCTTTACATGCCGCCTCCCGCGGATTGGTCCGACCTGGCGATATCCACGCTGGCGATGCAAATCGGGTTGATTGCCACTCCGGCCGTGTTGATGGCCGTGATGTTAACACGTAGCCCCGTGCGGACATTGAAACTGCGGATGCCGAAGTTGTTTGTATTACCGGCGGCCATGTTGTTGGCAGTGATGTTTCATCCCCTGTATGTACTCCTGGCCGAGGGAGTTCAGTTGCTTTATCCGGTGGCCGATGCGACCAAGATGCAACTCAAGTCGCTGGAAGGCCTGATAGGTGGCGCGCCGAACTTTTGGTGTGTCTTGGCGCTATTTGCGCTGGTGCCGGCGATTTGTGAAGAACTGGCGTTTCGCGGATTTATTTTGTCCGGTCTGCAAAGCTCGGGGCGAAAATGGATGCCGATTATTGTCAGCAGCGTGTTCTTCGGTGTCACTCATTTCCTACTTCAACAATCGCTCACGGCCTGCATCGTTGGCGTGGTGATTGGTTACATCGTGGTACAGAGCCGTAGCCTGCTGGCCGGTATTCTGTTTCACGTGACGTCGAATTCGCTGTCATTCACGATCACGCAGTTTGACCCAGCCCAAATCGAGCGGCATCCGGTGCTGCGGCACCTGTTCCGCACGGTGGGCGATGGATTCATTTATCATTGGTCCGTCGTCGCGATTGGCGGAGCATCCACTTTAGCCCTGCTGTGGTGGTTCCGCGGCTTGACGCGGGAGACGGCCACACGAGACAATCACGTTCAGACTTTCAAGCCCGCCTCGGCAAACTCGCTGTCGGAATAAGCCAGCGCCGAGTGGCCCTGCTTAACCCGTCTATCAAGCCACAGTCTCAGCCCGACTCAATTCATGGCTCGCGATCGTAATCAACGGGCATTCAAGAGCCGCTACGTTTTTCCCGTGGAAAGCCCGCCGATTCTCGATGGAATCGTCGTGGTGGAATCAGGCCGAATCGTGTCCGTGGGCGACGTCGCACCCGACTGCGAAGTAGAAGATCTAGGAAAAGTGGCCATCTGTCCGGGACTGGTCAATGTCCATACGCACCTAGAGTTTAGCGACTTGGTTTCACCGCTCGGCACCACCGGCATGTCGTTGCCCGACTGGATTCGACTGGTCGTAAAAAAGCGAATTGACGAAGCCGCGGACAAGGCCAGCGCTCAAGATCGGCGGAGTAACAACGTAACGGCGGGGCTGAAGCAAAGCACTGCTGCCGGAACTATTCTGCTGGGAGAAATCGCCACTCCTGGCTGGCCCTCGGAACCGTTTCGCGAAACAGAAATCGAGGGAACCGTCTTCCTGGAGTTGCTTGGCCGTGATGTTGAACAGATCGAGACGCTGCGGCGTTACGCAACGGATCATCTCTCCCTGAAGAGTGATGCCATTGGAACGTGGATGCCGGGACTGAGCCCGCACGCGCCGTATTCCATCAGCCTTGATTTGCTGCGCGATGCGGTGGAGTTGTCCGCCCAAAAAGAAGTTCCGCTTGCGATGCACTTGGCCGAATCGCTGGAAGAACTGGAGTTGCTCGCGTCCTCCAGTGGGCCGTTTCGGCAGTTGCTCGAAGACCTGAATGCCTGGGACCCGGCGGCGATACCACGCGGAATTACACCACTGGATTATTTGCAGATCCTCTCGGCCGCACACCGAGTTCTGGTTATTCATGGGAATTACCTGACAACCGCCGAGATTCAGTTTATCGCCCAGCATTCCGAGCGAATGTCCGTTGCGTATTGCCCCCGCACACATGCCTTTTTTGAGCACGGCTCGTATCCGTTGCTGTCCATGATCGAAGCTGGGGTGAATGTTGCGATTGGCACCGACTCACGCGCGTCGAACCCGGACCTTTCCATCTGGCGCGAAATGAGGACAGTTGCCGAGACGCATTCCCAAATCCCGCTGGCAACGATTCTAGAACTCGGAACTTTGGCCGGTGCCCGTGCTTTGGGAGTGGACGACCAGTTCGGCAGTTTGCTGCCAGGCAAACGGGCCGCGCTGGCCGCTGTCTCGTTGCCCGACGACGGGTGCGGCGATCCCCATGAAGATCTGTTTCGCTCACCGCTAGGCGGCCCGCGCCTGATTGACTGCTAAGCCGAGGGTCAATTCGTGAGATTCGGCGACGGAGCCGTCACGATCATAAATCTTGACTTGGTCTTCTTCGACAAACCAAATGGCTTTCAATCCGTTGCACTCGAATCGCCGTCCGCAGTAATAACCGTCTTGAATCAGAATTGATTCGCGCCAATCCGTGTCGATTTCCACCGCCAGTCGGCGAAAGCTTTCATGGACGCGCTGGCGGACGTGCAGGGTGAGCTGGCTGTGATTCATGATTCCTCGCGTCATTGCGAAACGGTGAGCGTGGCGTTATTCGCGAACTCGACCTTCTACAAACAATTGGATCGGTCCGAACAGGTTGCTCCGATTGACAATCATCGCCAACGCGCAACGTTTTCGCCAAAGCGTCCATCCGGTATATTGCTCATTGTTTTCCAAGATAGCCTATCCCACGCCTCACCCCCCGGGACGAAATGCCGTCCAAGTTCCTCCCTCTTGGACTAACCGCCCAAAGTTGGCGGTGTTTCAACGAGTGAATTGACTTAAACAAGATTCAATGGAATTGCTTATGAACCAGGCATATGAGCCCGTTCGGTGGGGAGTCATGGGAACCGCGAGGATCGCCACCAAGGTTGGCAAGGCGATCCGGGATGCGGAAGGAGCTGAACTGTGGGCTGTTGCCAGCCGGTCGCCGGCGCGGGCGGCCGATTGGGCCCGTCGGCATTCGGCCGCTGCTAGCGTGGACAGTTACCAAGCGCTTCTCGAAGATGAAGGGATCGACGCGGTCTACATTCCACTGCCTCCTTCAATGCACGCCGAATGGACGATCCGCGCTGCCGAACATGGTAAGCATGTGTTGTGTGAGAAACCGCTCGCGATCAGCACCTCCGAGGCCGAGCAAATGGCGGCGGCCTGCAAGGAGCATAATGTGCAGCTCATGGATGCAACTATGTGGTCGCATCATCCGCGAACCGGCGACATGCTTCAGCCGATCCAAGACGGTACTTTGGGGCCGCTGCGGCGAATCACTTCGGGATTCAGCTTTGACGTCAATTCTTATCTTGAACGAACCGTGGTCCTACCCAGCCAACAACATCCAGATCCTGTCACTGGTGAAATCAAAGCGGTCACGCTGGAACAGGCGCGGGCGGCCGATCTACGAATGCAGCGCGAGTTGGGCGGCGGGGCACTATTGGATCTAGGGTGGTATTGCGTTCGAGCAACGTTGTGGGCTTTTGGCGGACTGCCCCAAAAGGTGTTTGCCGCGGCCCGATACGAAAAGGACGTCGACATTAATCTCAGCGCGCTGATGTGGTTTGATGGCGACCGCATGGCCTCGTTCGACTGCGGGTTCGATCAAGCTTGGAGAAAGTGGTTTGAAGTGACGGGCACCAAGGGGTCGATTGTCTGCGACGACTTCGTGAATCCCACGCAATCGGACCGCCCTCGATGGTGGCTGCACGACGCCCAGGCGAACGCCGAACAACATATTGCCGAACCGGCCATTCAAGAGCAATTGATGATCGAGAACTTCTGCCGGATTGTACGCAGCGGAGAAATTGACGAGCAATGGCCGCGGATGTCCGTCGACAATCAACGCGTTTGCGAGGCGCTGGATCGTTCGGCTCGTAGCGGCCAAATTGTCGAACTCACTTGACTTGTCGTTTCAAGGTCGGCCCGCATCCGACAAACGGTTCCATCTGTTACCATGATTCTATGACGCTTCGTGACGCTCAGCAAAATCCGCCTTCATCGCATTTTCATACGACTCAATGGAGCCTTGTGTTGGAAGCGGGCCACCGGTCTTCACCCGATTCCCAAAAGGCGTTGGGCGAGTTGTGCGAAGCGTACTGGTTCCCCCTTTATGCCTATGTGCGACGCCGCCTTGGTAACACACACGAAGCTCAGGACTTGACTCAGGACTTCTTTTCACGCCTGCTAGAAAAAGACATCGTCGCTTCGGCCGATCCGGATCGCGGGCGTTTTCGCTCGTTCCTGCTCACGTCGATGAAGAACTTCTTGAGCAATGAACGGGATAAGGCCAGGGCCGAGAAACGGGGCGGCGGCCGGGTGCCGATCTCACTTGACTTCGAATCAGGCGAGTCTCGGATTCAGCATGAGCCATCGAACACCCTGACGCCGGAAAAGTTATTTGAGCGCGAGTGGACTTTGACCTTGCTGGACCGAGTGCTGGCACTACTTCGCGAGCGATACATTGCCACGGAGAAGGGGCACCATTTTGAGGTTCTGAAGCCCTTCATCACGGGGGGTGACGTGCCGGGCGGGTATGCTGAAGCGGCCCAGCAGTTGGGCATGAGCGAAACGGCCGCCAAGTCGGCGGCCCACCGAATGCGCCAGCGATATCGAGAACTCTTGAGATCCCAAATCGCCCAAACCGTCGCTGGCCCCGAAGAGGTCGATGACGAAATTGGACACTTGTTTCAAACTCTGGAATCGTAGATCCTTTGAAAAGCATGCCCTTGGTGTCGCCTCGATCGTGAAACCCTGAACCACGGTATTGGGTACTGCATGGACAGCCTATTTCAATTGTTTTGTTGGACACGGAGAGCCTAGACATGAATTCGTTGATTGCGCGCAGCGCTTGTTGGTTTGTAGTTTTTATTGCTGGCTGTCCTAGCATCTTGTTGGCCGACGAGGACCAGACGGCGACCACGGACAAATCCCGAGCCAAAGATAATTCGGCGGTAATCGGACGCCATGTGCCAAACTTCATTTTGCCTGACTCAACGGGCAATAAAGTGGGCCTTTCAGACTTCAACGAGGCCCGGTTTCTGATCGTCGTATTCATGGGAACGGAATGCCCGATTGGAAACGCCTATGTTCCGAGCTTGATCGAATTTCAGAAGCGATATCAGGACAAACGGGTTGAAGTGATCGGCGTCAATTCGAATCTATCGGACTCGGCGGAAACCGTCGCCAAGCATGTGAAGGAGTTTAAGATCCAATTCCCAGTGCTGGTTGATAAGGATCAGATCGTCGCCGACTTGTTCGGTGCCCGCCGCACTCCTGAAGTGTTCGTACTCGACACCAAACGCAAGATTCGCTATCGGGGCCGCATCGACGATCGCTTTGGCTACATTTACAAACGAGCGGAATCGCGGCGGCAGGAATTGGAGGCCGCGGTCGAAGAACTGCTTGCCGGAAAAGAAGTGTCCGTGGCCGAAACGGAACCGGTGGGGTGTTTGATTACCCGCCGCGAACGACTAAGGGACAGGGGCGAGATTACTTTTGCCAAACATGTCGCCCACATTATCCAAGAGCGCTGCGCCGAATGCCATCACGCGGGGACGGCGGCCCCATTTTCGCTACTCAATTATAGCGATGCACGGAACTGGTCCGAAATGATCAAGGAAACCGTGGTACAGCGCCGCATGCCGCCCTGGAACGCCGATCCGCGATACGGCAAGTTTAGCAACGACTTGCGAATGACCGACGACGAAATCGATACCCTGGTGGCTTGGATCGACAATGGTGCTCCGCTGGGGGAGATGAGCGACCTTCCGGAACCACGCGAGTTTGAGGAAGGTTGGACCATTGGCAAGCCGGACGTGATTCTCAAAATGCCCCGCGAGTACACCGTCAAGGCCAAGGGCACCGTGAGCTATCAGTATTTCGTCACGCCGACCAACTTCAAGGAAGATGTTTGGATTCAGGCCGCCGAAGCACGACCTGGTAACCGGGCGGTGGTCCACCATATCATTGCCTTTTATCGAGATCCAACAACAAAGCGAAAACGGGGCTTACCTGCTATTGTTGGCACGGCACCGGGTGAAGAGCCGATGATCTGGCCCCAGGGCATTGGATTGAAGGTTCCCGCCGGATCCGAAATTGTCTGGCAGATGCACTACACGCCGACGGGAAAGGTCGAGAAAGACCGATCGGAAGTCGGGCTGATTTTTTGCAAGGAACCGCCAAAGCGAGTTGCCAAGAGCAAGGCCGCGATTAATTTTCTATTCAAGATTAAACCCGGTGAAAGCAACAAACGAGTCGTCTCCAGCACGCGATTCTCCAAAGATGTGGAATTGTTGTCTCTAATGCCGCACATGCACCTGCGCGGCAAGGACTTTCAATATCGCGCGCACTATCCCGACGGCAAGACAGAGATCTTGTTGAACGTGCCCACCTACGACTTCAATTGGCAGCACCGATACCGCTTCGCCAAGCCGTTTCTCATTCCGGGAGGAACGAAAATTGAGTGTATCGCCCATTTCGACAACTCCGCCGAAAATCCCGCCAACCCAGATTCAACGAAGTCCGTTCGTTGGGGCGATCAAACCTGGGAAGAGATGATGATCGGTTTCATGAACTATGTCGAAGCGGAGAAGCCCGCGGAGGATGGAAGTTCGGACTCGGGCGATTAGTCACAACCCGCTTTCCCTTTGGCACATGGAGAGTTGGGGCCGGTCATCGAATTCATTCCAACCCCGTAATTTCCCCGGCCACCACATCGATTGATTCGGCCAGCGGATGTCGCGGCAGACCCGGCATGCGGATGATGTCGCCGGTCAGCACCACTAAAAATCCCGCTCCGGAATTGATTCGAATTTCCTCCACGGTAATCTCAAAATCCTTCGGCCGTCCGCGCAGCTTCGGATCGTCCGACAGCGAGGAAGGTGTCTTGGCAATGCAGATGGGAAGATCCGAGTACCCCAAACGCGCGATCTCTTTAATGTTACTCGCCGCCGCCTTCGTGAAGTAGACGTCCTTGGCACCGTACATTTTGGTTGCCACCGCACGAATCTTGTCCGATACCGAATCGGACAAATCATACAGTGGACAGAACCTGTCGCTGGCCTGCTCCGCGTTGTCGATCACCATTCTGGCGAGTTGCTCCGCGCCGGAACCGCCGCGCGTGTAGTGGTCGCTTTCCGCAAAGGGGATGCCCAGGTCGTCGCAGCGACGGCGGACCACCGCAATCTCCTCCGGCGTGTCGTCCACAAACCGGTTTAAGGTAACGACGGGCGGCTCGCAAAAGTGGGCGATATTCTCGACGTGTTTCTCCAGGTTGGGCAGACCCCGTTCGACGGCTGCGGGATCGGGCTCCGCCAGCGCTGACATTTTCTTGCCTCCATGCAACTTCAACGCCCGAATGGTGGCCACCAGCACGACAGCGGCGGTATCGAGCCCCGCGCCTCGGCACTTGATGTCGAAGAATTTTTCCGCGCCGAGATCGAAGCCAAAGCCGGCCTCGGTAATCGTCCAATCCGCCAGGTGCATGGCCGTCTTGGTTGCAATCACGCTGTTGCAGCCATGCGCGATGTTGGCGAACGGGCCGCCATGAACCAGCGCGGGAACGCCCTCGGTCGTCCCCACAAGATTCGGCATCAAGGCATCACGCAGCAGGGCCAGCAGCGACCCGGTGGCGGAAAACGACTGCGCCGTTACCGGCTCGCCGTCGTAAGTAAAAGCCAACAGCGTGCGATCGATCCTCGTGCGCAGGTCTTCCATGTCCTCCGCCAGGCAAAGCATCGCCATGACTTCCGAGGCGGCAGTGATGTCGAAACCGTTCTCGCGAGGCACGCCGTGGTGACGACCTCCCAGTCCAATGACGACGTCGCGCAGCGCGCGGTCATTCATGTCCAGCACCCGCCGCCAAACGATCCGTCGGGGATCAATCCGCAAGCGGTTGTCGAAGTAGACATGATTGTCCAGGATCGCGGCCAGCAGATTGTGGGCCGCCGTGACCGCGTGCATATCGCCCGTGAAATGCAGATTGATCCGATCGGCGGGCAGCACTTGGCATTGGCCACCCCCGGTCCCTCCGCCCTTTTTGCCAAAACAAGGACCCAGCGACGGTTCACGCAGCGCTAGGCAAACCGATTGGCCTAAACGCGCGAGCCCTTGCGCGAGGCCGATGCTGGTCGTCGTTTTACCTTCACCGGCGGCCGTCGGCGTAATCGCGGAAACCAGCACCAGGCGAGGCGGCATTTCGCTGGAGCGAGGCCGCTGCCGTACGACCGGCCTGACCTTCGCCATTTCCGAACCATAAAGAAACAGATCTTCGGACGCGATTTGAAGTTTGGCCGCAAGGTCGTGAATGTTAAACATGCCACTATCGTAACGGAAGGGCCGCCGTGGAAAAGAGCCGCAAGGTGAATTGCTTTACACACTCGGCGATTCACGTTTATAGTGAAGGCAGCAAATCAACTTCGGCATCCTTGGCGGGTGCCGGCCTTTCAATCACGAGGTGTATCATGGCACAAGCCGTTGCCGATCCTGAAGAACTGCGCAACTTTGCTCGAAGTCTGAAGAAATTCAATCACGAACTGCGGGATAAGTCGCAGTCGCTAGGTAATCAACTCAACTCGCTGGGTGCCTCGTGGCGCGATCAGGAGCATAAGAAGTTTGTCGAGCAATTCGAGCAACACATGAAGATGTTGGCCAAGTTCTTGGACACGGCCGACCAGCATGTCCCCTACTTGTTGCGCAAGGCCGACCACCTGGAAGATTATTTGCAATCGTCATGAGCGGACCGGCCAAGGTTACTTCGATCGACGCTGTCAAGCACTTTTTGGTGGCGGTCAAAGGGTTTGATCACGGCGCTCGCGATGCGCTGACGCAATTGATTCTAGAAGCCCGGCGGGCGGTCGACTGGATGGAGGTCGACCGAGCGCGATATTGGCCGGGGCAAGTTCGCAAGGCATCGCATGAACTCGGCGAAGCGCGCGTCAATCTAGAACGGTGTGAGATGTCGATTACGCCAGGCGAACGAAAAGCCTGTTATGAAGAGAAGAAGGCCTTTGAAAAGGCCAAGCAGCGCTTGCGCACGGCGCAGGAAAAAGTGAAAGTCGTCCAGCGATGGAAACGCAAAGTTAGGCAGGAGGCGGAGGAATTTGAAGTGCAGATGTCCAGAATGAACGGTCTGCTCGATTCCGAAGTTCCGCGTGCGGTGGCCTCGCTCGAGCGAATGATTCGGGCGCTGGATCGATATACGGAAACAAAGATGGCCAGCGATTCCGGTCCGCCCGCGGCCGGGTTGACGTCCACCTCGGACATCGACGATGCGGAAGAAGCACCTAGCGCCGAGGACGAGGCATGAAAATTTGCGACTTACATACCGGCACCGGCCGCCTGATGCGTGCCGCGAAAACACTGCGGGAGCGATGGGGCGAAACGAATGCCGAATGGAACGACTCGGCCAGCCAGCAATTCGAGCAGGCATTTCTCAAGCCGCTAGGGCCGGAAGTCCAACTGACACTAACCGCCATCCAGCGGTTGGCCGAGGTCTTGGAGGCAGCGGAAAAGGAATGTGAAGATCCGGAGGGTGTGTCGTGTTAGCGGTTACGGATTCGGCCTCTAAAGCGCCACTGGCAAGCATTGCCTGTGGTAGCGTTTGGGCAAACTGCCCGCGAGTCTGTCGGCGGCCGATGTGCAATTCCCAAAACCTGTGACGGTCGTCAGGCGCATTCTCTGGAACGCCTTGCCGAATTCCCGTGGCCGCGACAATCGGCAGACTTACCCCGCTCGGATCAGGTGATCGTCAGTCTGGTTCATTCAATCCGAGCCGTCCGTCGTGACGATCTCGAAATCGTATCACGGTAGGAACCGGTAGTACTTCGACCATTCCGGAGGGTTATTTCTAACAACGCTTACTTACTTCCTTCGTTCAACCAAGTCAGGGACGATGAAATTGTAACTGCAAGGGAGATCACTTAATGAAGTTGATCGTGGCTAAATTAGCAGGTCTGCTCACGCGCAGACGTCTTGTTTATTCTGGTGGTACACTTCTGATTGGCCTGTTAGGCTATTTCGGATACTCTTTTTCCGGCGGACCGTGGTGGCAAGCGTCTGATTCGCCCGTGTTGCGAGCGACCGCCCGCCCGGACGAAATCTTGTCCGGCATGACCGACGATGAATTACTTGCCTTCGCCACCCAGCAGCAATTGCCCGAGTCGTTGCGCTCGGATGATTGGGTGCGAGTCGACGTGATTTCCGGCTCGCTCAATGAACGATTGCCCGCCGAGTTGGTAAAGCGTTGGCAACGTGACGCGGTGGGAGTAACCGCCTACAACGCGACCGCCGCGCATCAGGTCTCGACCATGGCGGCTCCACAACTTGACGTGAGCCAACCGGGTGTGTTGGGCGTACAAGTCGTGGCTCAGGGATCGGGACTGCAAGTGACGTACATTCATCCAAATAGTGCGGCCGTCCGATGCGGCTTGCGAGTCGGCGACCAAATCCTCGCAATCAACCAGCGCCGCGTCTTCGCGCCCGATGATCTCGTGCAGCAACTGCATCGAGCCATGGGAGCTGGGGGCGGTGCCCAAATTGAATTCGTACGCGGCTATACTCGACAGATCGCGACCGCCGATGTTTCCGGCGGTGCCCACCACGTGGCTAGCCACTGGCAGCGTCGCTATTGAGCTGTTTGGCGTCCATTGCCGAAATTGACGGGGATGACTGCGTTTCGCTAGTTCCCGCTTCCGCCGCATTCCGACGAAATTGAATGACGATCACCTACAAATGTTGAATGACGATCACCTACAAATCCGGGCGTAGAGGCCCGCGGTCATGAGTGGATGGGGGATGGTTCGCCGCATCTCGTGTTTCTGGCTACTTGGCCCCGCCACGAAGGCGTCTGATGACACTTGGCGCCCGGCCCGGGCGGCGGCAAACCGCCGACGGGCCTAATTGTGGGGCTACTGAGCCAATTCCGCGACCAGCGCCAACTCTTTCACGTCAACGATCCATCCCCGGCAATTCATGTCACCACATTCGCAGGGAATGGCGTTATCCGCAGGCCAAGCATAGTCAATCGTCAGCTCTTCTCCCGCGAGAATTGGCCTGATTACTTGAAGCCAGAGCGTATCCGACGGCTCGTCGTCGAAAACGACCAGTTCGCAGTTGGGATCGCAACAGTGGTTCAAAAACCGAAAGGGCGGGGCAGGTTCCAGTTTCTTCTCTTCATCCAATTCCATGCAGTAGGACGACTCGTAATCCGCATCGTCGATCACCTCACCTTGAATCTTGCCGATCACATCCTCTTCGAAAAAATCCTCGTCCGCGAAGACTCCAGTGCCATACAACGACGGTCCAATCGTGACTTGTGGCTGTCTCTCTTCCAATGTTCGTCCCTTTCCTCGGCGGTTGTTCTTCATCGATGTCGATCCTAACATCCAACAGCATCGCGGGGATTGTAATCATTCGTTCGCAAAGTGCAACATGGAATCGAGCCTGGGCGCGGCAGTAACATCTAATTCCAGCAACGATAAACACTTGAATCGGAAGATGCGATCATTCCGCTCAAGGGGCGATTGAGTTAAAGTAGTGTGAAGATGATTCAAGACAAACAAGCCAAATGTCTTGCCTTCCTTCTCCGCGCCGTGCTTGGGAGCCAATGCGTGGCTGTCAATCAACGCTTGTGATTGAAATCAGCCGCCTCCTCGGGCCTCGCCGTATAGACTGAACATAGACTGAACCGTGTGGACATTTTCCAACCCCGCTTAGGCACGCAACCAAGGAATGTACGACACAATCATCATTGGCGCGGGAATGTCCGGGTTGGCGGCCGGCATCCGTCTTGCTCACTTCGGCAAGCGAGTTTGTTTGCTCGAACGCCACTACACGATTGGCGGCCTCAACTCTTTTTACCGGTTGCGCGGACGAGACTACGATGTGGGCCTTCATGCGGTAACGAACTATACACCCAAAGGAACTAAAAAGGGCCCGCTTGCCCGTTTGCTTCGTCAGTTGCGATTCAAATGGGAGGATTTTGAACTGTCGGAACAAGTCGGTTCGCGGATTGCGTTTCCCGGTGTCGAACTCGATTTCAGCAATAACTTCGAATTCTTTCAGTCGGAAATCGAACGGGCGTTTCCCAAAGAGAAAGACAACTTTCAGCGGCTTGTCAAAAAACTGATTGACTATGACGATCTGGACACCGACGCGTACCAGCTCTCCGCCCGGCAAGTACTGGGCGAAACGCTCACCGATCCGCTGCTCATCGAAATGCTGCTCTGCCCGCTCATGTGGTACGGCAACGCGCGCGAACACGACATGGATTTCGCCCAGTTTTGCATCATGTTTCGCAGCATCTACCTGGAGGGCTTCGCCCGCCCGTTCAAAGGCGTGCGGTTGATTCTCAAACATTTGGTTCGCCGATTCCGCGAACTGGGCGGCGAGTTGCGGCTGCGCAGCGGTGCCGAGCGAATCAAAGTCGACGGTGATCGAGCGGCGGGAGTGGTTCTGGACAGCGGCGAGGAAATCGAATCGCGAAACGTTCTCTCGTCGGCAGGACTGGTGGAGACGCTCAGAATGTGCGATCGCGTTGATCCGGATATTCGCCAAGCCGGCCAACTATCGTTCATCGAAACGATTTCCGTCCTGGACAAAGAACCGCAAACGTTGGGCTGCGACAAGACGATCGTCTTTTTTAATGATTCCGAAAAATTCCACTGGCAGAATCCGGAAGAAGAAATCTGCGACGTTCGTACCGGCGTGGTCTGCTCGCCGAACAATTTTCTCTACGACGAGTCGAACGGCAAGCTGCCCGATTCGATGATTCGTATCACGGCTCTGGCGAACTATCAGCAATGGATGTCGCTGGACGAGGAACAGTATCAACTAGAAAAACTGCGCTGGTATGATCGCACGATCGCGGCGGCGGTGCGTTTCCTGCCAGACTTTCGCGGACGGGTTATCGACTCCGACATGTTCACGCCCAAGACGATTAACCGGTTTACCTGGCATGAAAACGGTGCCGTCTACGGCGCGCCGGAAAAACGGGTCGATGGAAAAACGCACCTCGGTAATCTTTTCCTCTGCGGCACCGACCAAGGATTCGTGGGCATCGTTGGATCGATCGTCAGCGGAATCTCGATTGCCAACCAGTATTTGCTTAAAGACTGACTTCGTGGCCGCTGGTCGCACTTCGGTCGGACGTGGCGCCGAACTCTCGACCGCTTCAAGAGGCAGCCAGTTTGGGGACGGGTTTGGATTCGGATTTGGGAACAGAGTGTTTTCCCTCGGCGTCCGACATCGTTGCGGGCACTCTAACCTTTCTCGCGATGATGCAGAGCAGCGGTTTTGGGAAAACCGTGCCGAAGGTAAGCTGCCGCATCGCTTGGATCATGGCAAAGCCAGAGTTTTGCACGATGTTCTTTAGGCGGCTCTTGGATTGCGATGGCCTCTCGGATTCCCACGATACGATTTCGAATCCGCATTGGGCCAGGATAGCCCGTATTGAGTCGATGCCGAAGTGGTTCAAATGAAACGGAGGGGCGAACAGCGAACCGCGGCGGAAGCAGAGTCGGCATCGCCATCCTCTCTCGTAAAGGACATGCGGTACCTTGATGTACAGCGTTCCCCTCGGCTGAAGTAGACGATTCAGTTCGACCAGTTCCTCGGCGGGATCAAAAACATGCTCAAGTGTGTTTCTGGTGACAATCACGTCGAACGAGGAAGACGGAAAATGGGCATCCTTGAGGAATCCCGGAAAGATCGGGATGTCGTCGTGGGGCCCCGTGGTGGTCGCCAGATCCGAACCTTGAACTTCATAGCCGGCATCGCGAGCGACCCGCAGCAAATCGCCACGTCCACAGCCCATGTCCAACAACCGCCCGCTGGGCCGCATCTTTTGGAGTCGATGGACGAGGCGGACCAGGGTCGCCAACTCGGCCGCGACGCCTTCATAGTCGTCCTGCATGAACGGGTTCGTGTGCGCGCTGTAGACCTGTTCAACCTCTTCCGGCGACGGTCGCGGATTGACAAAGATGAATCCGCAGTCCTGGCACTGGGAATATCGATAGTCCCGTGAGTATTGGGGCCCTACGTGAATAGCGCAGCTTTCAATACTAGAACTGCCACATGCCAGACAGTCACGGTGTTTCTGTTGGCTCACCACCGAAAGTTGCTTCTGTTGGCTCACCACCGAAAGTTCCTTATCGTTGTGTGACGAATGCCTAATCGTTTAAAAGGGGCGTTTGGCGTCCTTGCCCGAGGCACGGCGGTTTATACCATCGCGCAACTCAGCGGTCCTACGGCAATCGCCCGTTTCGTAGGGAATTGCCGGCCGCCTCTACTTACTTTTGGCTCGACTGACAGCTTACCGGTCTTCTCTTGACCGCCAAAAACCGCGTCTCTATACTCCGCCCTCTTGTCTCTCAGCATTCTGGCTGACGTCGCCCCCTAAACTGCCGCGCCGTCAAAGGTTATGGAGAACCGAAATGACTCGCAAGGAAGCATTCCACCGAGTACCCCGTTGGAGATCCGCTAGGATTCTTTTATCCGTCGGGATCAGCGCCGTTACCATCGTTGCTATCGCTCTGGCTGTTCGGAACATCGGTCCCGTCGAAACGGCAAGCGCCCAAGTTCCAAGATCCTCGTTGCGAACCACGAAAGGTGCGGCCGCCAACGCCGTGCGTACCTCCGCCACTCCGGCAAGCGGCATCAAGACATTAGCCGTGGTCAATGGCGAACCCATCACGCGTCAGCAACTTGGCCAGGAATGCGTTCGACGCTACGGCACCGAGGTGCTGGAGAGCATGGTCAACAAGCAGTTGATTCTGCATGCCTGCCAGCAGAAGGGGATCCAAATCACTCAGCGAGAAGTGGACGAAGAAATCAGCCGGCTGGCGAAGAAGTTTCGCATGACGTCAGACCAGTGGATCAGGATGCTGAACGAGGAACGTAATATTTCTCCGAAACAGTACGCACGTGACATCGTGTTCCCAACGATTGCCCTGCGCCGTCTGTCGGCCGATAGCATTCGAGTGCCGGAAGAAGAGGTCAACAAGATGCTGGACGCGGAACTTGGCCCGCGCGTGCAGGTGCGCATCATTTCGCTAGACAATAAAGCAGAGGCTGACCGCGTCCATGCCATGGCGGCAGCAAAGCCGGAATCGTTCAAAAAGTTGGCCGAAAAGTATTCAAAAGATTCAACATCGGCCAGCGTCGGAGGCCTGATCGCTCCGATTCGCCGGCATGTGGGCGATCCCATCGTTGAGGAAATCGCGTTCGGCTTGCAGGAAGGGCAGGTTTCGAAGGTGTTTCATGTTGCCAATCAGTTCTTCATTCTCAAATGTGACAAGTACTTTCCGGCCAACAAGATCGGCTCCAGCCAACTGGCTGCCGCGCGCGAGCGGATTGTCGACCACCTGCAGGAAAAGCGAACGCGCGACGTGGCATCTACACTGTTTAGGAAATTGCAAGAGGATGCTCGCGTTCAAAATGTGTTGAACAATCCCGAATTAAGCAAGCAGATGCCGGGGGTTGCCGCGACCATCAACAACGCGCCCATTACCATGCGTCAACTATCCGAAGAATGTATCGTCCGTCACGGCGAAGAGGTGCTGGACGGCGAAATCAACCGGCTGTTGCTGGTGCAGGCGATGCGCAGTAACAAGCTTAGTATCGAACAACCGGAACTGGACGCGGAAATTGAACGTGCCGCTCTGGCCTACGGTTTTGAAACACCTGACGGAAAGCCGATCGTCAAGAAGTGGTTGGACCATGTTGTCGAGCAAGATGGGGCCACCGTGGAACTCTATGTGCGAGACGCGGTGTGGCCTAGCGTTGCGCTCAAGAAGCTGGTCGGCGATAACGTCCCGGTGACGCAAGAAGACCTGCAGCGAGGATATGACGCCAACTACGGTCCGCGGGCCGAAGTGTTGGCGATTGTCATGACGAACCAGCGTCAAGCAACCGATGTCTGGCGGATGGCAAGAGACAATCCAACCGCGGAGTACTTTGGAAATCTGGCTACGCAGTACTCGGTGGAACCCGTTTCACGAGCCAACCTGGGACGCGTACCGCCAATTCAAAGGAATGGCGGTCGGCCGGCGATTGAAAAAGCGGCCTTTGAGCTTAATCCTGGCGAGGTTTCGGGCCTGACGGGCGTTGATGACAAGTGGATCATCCTCTATTGCTTGGGCCGGACCGAACCGGTCGTCAAAGACTTTGGCGCGGTACGCGACGAGCTATACAAGGACATCCATGAAAAGAAGCTGCGTCTGGAGATGGCCAGGTTGTTCGACACTCTAAAAGAGACATCACAAATCGACAACTTCCTCACCGGGACGTCTCAATCGAGAAAGCGTCCCAAGGTGGCGGATCGGCCAAATAACAAACTGGATAGTCGCGTTCCATTTGCGCCACGAGGCAACGCGACGACGCGGTCTCGAACCGGGACGTCAACCAATCGCTGACAACCGCGCGATCACGGCGCTAGGTCCGCTAAGCGAATCACAACGATCAAGCCGCTTTCAAAAAGCGGCTTTTTTTGATGCGCGGTGGGCCTCTTGACGAATGACCGCCCAAGCGGCAGGCTGATCGATATCCAACCATCTTTTGGCGAAAAGAAGTAAAACCATGTCCGATGAATTATTTTCCGTTACCGGTCAAGTTGTACTCGTTTCGGGCGGCAGCCGAGGAATTGGCCGCGCGATTGCCAAGGGCTTTGCCGAGCGTGGTGCCGCGGTCGTTATCACCGGTCGTGACGCAGCGACGCTCAAGCAGACGGCCGCCGAGATCGGCACGGAGGGCCAAACCATAGTACCTCATGTCTGCGACGTCGCGGACTCGTCGGCGATCTCGGGGATGGTCGACCAAGTCGTCAATCGCTTCGATCGCGTTGACACCTTGGTTAACGTGGCGGGCGTCAATCGCCGCAAGCCCGCCTTGGAAGTAACCGAGGGCGATTACGATTTCATACTTGATATCAATCTCAAGGGCGCATTCTTCTTGTCGCAGGCGGTGGGACGGCAGATGATTAAACAGCAGTCGGGCAGCCAGATTAATGTGGCGTCGCTCAACACCGATCGGCCGTTGAAGAATGTGCTGCCTTACGCCATGAGCAAATCGGGGTTGGGCCACATGACGCGAGGATTGGCCGTGGAATGGGGGCCGAGTGGCGTGCGAGTCAACGCATTGGCTCCCGGGTTTATTCTCACGGACCTCACCACCAAGTTGTGGTCCGACGAAACCATGCAAGCTTGGGGAACAGCCAATACGCCTCAAGGACGCTTGGGCCAACCGGAAGACATGGTCGGCACGGCAATCTTCCTGGCCAGCCAAGCGTCCGCCTTCATGACCGGACAAACACTGTACGTCGATGGCGGCTATACGGCAGGCTGGGCTTGGCCCATTCCCGAGTGAGCGGCTCCGTCTACCAACCAACGGTTCAATGTCACCAAGCAGCCGACGGCTTACTCTACCTTGGTCGGCACGTAGGCATGGGCCCGCTTTCGAATCATCTCGGCCTTGACGATTCTGTCCGGAGCCGGCGCGCCCGCGCGCGAAGGATCGCGTCGTTGGATCTGGGCCAGCACGTCCATGCCTTCGATCACTCGGCCGAAGACCGTATGCTTGCCGTCAAGGTGCGCCGTGCGGCGGAATGTGAGAAAAAATTGCGAGCCGCCGGTGTCTAGGCCCGCATGGGCCATGCTCAGCGAACCACGGAAGTGCTTGCGATAGTTTTCCCCGTGACACTCACAGGGGATCCGATAGCCAGGTCCGCCTGATCCAGTTCCGTCGGGGCAGCCGGCTTGCGCCATGAAACCGGGCAGCACACGATGAAACGTCAGGCCGTCGTAGAACTGCTTGTCGACAAGGCTGACAAAGTTGGCCACTGCCAGCGGCGCTTCATTTTCCAGCAACTCGACGACAATGTCGCCTTTGCCGGTTTGCAGTTTCACACGCGGCAAATCATTCGATTTGGCTTCCTTCTTGCGAATCGCCTGCTCCTGCGCCCAACCCTGCTTTGCCTTTTCGAGATCGTCAAGATAGCCGGAGGCCTGCGCCGATAACGCTTTGCTTTCCTTGGCTTGTGTCAAATATTGTTCCGCTGTCTTGAAGTCGTCTAGAGAGTACGCCGCCGTCCCCACCAAGCCGAACACCGCCTGCTCGTCACACTTATTGTCGATTAACAGTTTGCCCACTGCGAACGCCCGCTCGAACTGATCCTGGCGGACATCGTTCGCCAACAGGCCGACGAGTGTCTCCGTCACGTCCTTGTCCCTATTGGGCGCGGCTTTGTAGGCCGATAGTGCCGATTCACGCAGCAACGGCAGCAACTTGCGTGAGCGCGCGGAAAGCGATTCGTACTCTTTCACAATTTCCTTGCGCTCTTCGTCGTTCGCGCCACGATACTTCTTGATTAGTTCCTCGATCTTGCCATCGAACTGATCCCATTCCGCTTTAACTTCTTTGAAGGGTCTTGGTTGGGCCTTGACGAGTGCCGTTTCCTGAGCCGGAACGGCGGCGGCCCCTGCCAACATAAAGATCGCGGCCAGCGGGCTCACAAGGCTTAGACGACAAGTTGGTTTATGACGGCGTGAGATTCTTGATGTGTATGTCTTCATTTCTTTTGGCTAGTTGCTAATTGAGGTGGGGATGTGGCAGCGTTTGCGGCTCGCCGTGGACGCTGATGGATGGCATCATGATAAGCGGTCGCAACCTGTTGTCAAATCTCGCGCGGCCGCGCGCGAAATGTGGCCTGTTGTGGTTTGTCGACCAGCGATGGCCATGCACGAATCGTGTCGAAGCATCGGGGCGCCCCCCGATCTATCCGCCAAGCCCTTCTTCGTGTCACTCGGACTTATTCACCCAGGCGGGTGTGCCGAACCAAGCGTCCATCTCTTTGAGGAATGGGGCCACGATCCCGGGCGGTTCCGGGATTCCGCCTCGGTCATTTGTTTCCACCATCCAGGTGTCCAGCGCGGCTCGCATTTGCAGCAAGGCATCGCGGTGTTCTCGCTGTTTGGAGTTCGCCAGATTATGGACCTCGTGCGGATCGGCCTGTATGTCGAAAAGCATTTCGTCGGGAAACGGCTTCATTAGTTCCGCCGCCGGACCAGACAGTTTTCCCTCGGCGTGCAGCTTGCGCATTAGCGGCTTCACCAGAAAACACTTTTCCTTGTAGCGATTCAAGGTTGGAAACCCCGCGCCGGGCGTGAAATTGCGAATGTAATGATAGCGCTGGTCGCTGACCGATCGCATGCGCACCGCGGTTTCGTCAATGCGATCTCGCGCGCCGAAGGCAAAACGACGGGGAGGATCGGCGTCGGGTCCTAACAGCCGGCGGCTTTGCATTCCTGGCGGCCGCTCGATACCCGCCAGCGACAATGTGGTTGCCGTCAGGTCGAGCAAGCTGATCACCCGCTCGTCGACGGTTCCCGGCTTTATCTGAGCGGGGGCCGGATAGTTTTTGGGCCAACGAATGATCATCGGCACGTGCAGCCCCGAATCGAAAGGCCAGTGGATTCCGCGGGCCTCGAGTCGTCCGTTGTCAGCAAAAAAGATGACGATCGTGTCGTCGGCCAAGCCGTCGGCTTCGAGCTGGTCCAGAATCCAGCCGATTCGCACATCGGTTCCCGACACCGAATTGAGGTAGCGGGACCACTCTTGCCGGGTGATTTCGTGGTCGGGATAGTAGGGCGGCGGCGTGACGTTTTCCGGTGTGGCGACCTGGGGATGCCACTCTTCGCCAACCCATTTTACACGCGGCTTCTCGGCCGACTTGCGGTCATAGATGTCGTACTCCGCTTCAGGCATGTTGATCTGTGCGAAAAATGGCTGCTTCTTCTTTAGGGTCTTCCAATTATCGGTCTGATAGATCGGCCCTTCATTGACGAAATTTAAGTCCAGCTTGCCGGTGCCGACTTCGCGTTTGCCGATCTGCTTGACGTTGGCCGTCCAATAACCGGCGTCGCGCAACCGATGCGTGACGGGCCGCACTCCCGGCGGCAGACGAAAGTCGTCATCGCGGTGTGAACGCATGTGATGCGTGTCGGTGGTCGTCTGGTACATCCCGGTCATGAAGGCGGAGCGGCTGGGAGCGCACACCGGCGATGTGGAAAACACATTCGTATAGCGGACACCGCCGACGGCCATCGCGTCCAGATGGGGCGTAGCGACGTTTTTCGCGCCGTAGCAGCCCAGGTCCAGCGCGAAGTTCTCGCCCACTAACCAGAGGATGTTGGGAAGCTTCTTTTCATTTGGCGATTCGGCCTCCGCGGCGTGTGAATTTGGAATCAACACGGCGAAAGTCAAAATGACGAAGACGAGTTTCAAGAGAAAACGCGACGTAAGCATACTAAGCACCTCTAATCGCTCTGGATCGGAACTCTGGCTGTTGAAACGAGGAGTTTCTCCATCCTACCAGACCGGCGAGTGTCTTTCGCGGATTGGCAACGTAGAATAGCGATTGGATTTCTCCGTTCGTTCTCTTGAAATCGCCTGATGACCGAACCTTCCGCTAACGAATCGAAAATCAACCGGCCGCAACGGCGCTTACCCTGGCACCGCAAGTTGCTGTTTACAGTCTTGGCCGTCTTTTTCGGTCTCGTATTCCTAGAAGGCATGTGCGGTTTGATTTGGATGGGGGTCAGCTATCGGAACTTTGTCAGCGAAGAACGAATCACCCAACGTCCGGCTGACGAACTGCAAGCTAACGAAACCCTGGAAGCGTATCACTGCGAATATGACGAGGAACTGGGATGGGTTCACATTCCCGGGCGGTCTATCGCCGACTTCTACGGCCCACGGCGGAACATGACCATCAACGGCGACGGCTTTCGCGGGCTGGTCGACTATTTCGGGCAGAAGCCGGCCGGAAAGTATCGCGTCGTTTGTCTGGGAGACTCGATGACAATGGGCTACGGCGTCGACGATAAAGAAACCTACGCCGCTCAACTCGAGGCGCTCAACCCGCAATTGCAAGTCGTGAATATGGGCATGGGTGACTATTCGGTAACCCAGTGCGGGATTTGGTATCGGCGAGTGCACGAGCAACTCGACAGCGATTTGTTGATCTTTGCCTTCATCACGTCGGACATCATGCGCAATGTCGACGAGAATCATCCGACTTGCCAGATCGTGGATGGGCGTGTTGAAGTGTCGAATCGTCCCGTTCCGCGCCGTTTTCAAACCAACGAAGTCATGGTCGACAAGTCGCGCCGACTTTCACGTTTCCTGGTGGAGAACAGCGACATTGCTCGCACGATTTCCAGTTTGAATCCGCGTACCGAAGAAGAGCAGGCACCGCCGGCGGAACCAATGACGCTCACCCACGCGATGATCGTTGAACTTGCGCAACTCACCAAAAGTTCCGGCAAGCGGATTGCGATTGTGCTGCTTCCTCACGCCTCGGAGGTCCCCTTTCACTACGCGTACAATCTAGCCCGCCGCCGGATTTTTTGGCAAATTTCCGAAATGATCGCCCAAACGGCACAAGAGCAAGATGTTCCGTATTTGAATCTGCTGCCTGCCTTCGCGTCGCATTCACCCCAGGAAATCGAATCATTCTTTCTGCGCGAAATCTATGCCCACTACAGCCCCAGGGGGAATGAGTTGATTGCGAAGGAATTAGATGCCTGGCTCTCCAGACAATTTCCGGAGTACGCCGACCAACGCGCGGCGGGCGAATGATCGTTTCCTTCCGCCCGGGCTGGCATTCGCGTTCGCGCCGCCGGTTTGGACGACTCCCCATGATTTCCTTGAAAAATTCGCGAACCTATCGCGTCGGCCGGGGACTATTCTTTTCAGGCAGCCGCCAGCGGGGCAAACAACCGCCGGCGGCCACATACATCGCGCGTGGGCCAGTGTTCATCGAAGTCTCATAAGCTTTGATTGCCGGGTGCGACCCCCGGACGCGCCACTCTATCCCAATCGATTCCGTAAATTTTCGGCCGGTGTGCGATGCCTCATGCGGTTGAACTACAACTGGCCATGACGCAAAATGATGGCGCGCGTTTTGCGTCTACCATCCACTCCAGCGACTCCTCCCGTGCCTTCATCGACTGCTGCTCAAGCTCATTCATCCGCGTCTTCTCCTCCAGCGATCATCAATATCGCGGCGTATAAATTCGTGCCGCTGCAACGCTTGCCGGACCGTCGTCAGGCCTTAAAAAAGACTTGTCAGGAACTAGAATTAAAAGGGACCATCCTGCTCAGCCCCGAAGGGATGAACCTGTTTCTTGCCGGCACGCGCCAATCCGTCGACGAATTCTTGTCTCAGCTCAGGGAAGAAGCTTGCTTTGCCGACGTCACGGTCAAAGAAAGCGTCAGCGAGCATCAACCCTTCAATCGTCTGCTGGTCCGCCTGAAACAGGAGATCATTGCGTTCGGAGTAGAAGGCATCGATCCCAGCCAATATTCGTCACCCAAAATCTCGCCCGCTGAACTTAAGGCCTGGCTGGATGAAGGCCGCCCCGTGACGCTGCTGGACACCCGCAACGATTACGAAGTGGATCTGGGGACTTTTGCCGGGGCGTTGGATCTCAAGATCGGGCATTTTCGCGAGTTTCCCCAGGCCGTGAAATCACTGCCCGCGTCACTGAAGGAACAGCCCGTCGTCATGTTTTGCACGGGCGGGATTCGCTGCGAGAAGGCGGGACCGCTGATGGAACGCGAGGGGTTTCAAAACGTTCTGCAACTGGATGGCGGAATCCTGAGGTATTTCGAGGATTGCGGCGGCGACCATTGGAACGGCGAATGTTTCGTCTTCGATCAGCGCGTGTCTCTCGATCCCAAGTTGTGTGAGACCGAAACCGCCCAGTGTTTTGCCTGTCAAGCATCACTCACGCCGGAAGATCGGCAGTCGGTGAAATACGTACTGGGCAAATCATGTCCCTCTTGCTTTAGGCCGCCGCATGAAGAAATGCAAGTTACGATCCGCGCACGGCACCAGCGGATTCGCGAGTTGACCAGCCCGCTGCCAGGAAGCGTGCCGTATGACAACGAGCGGCCACTGAACGTACCGCGGCGTTTTGACGGCTTCACGCTACTCGACTTTCTTGACAGTTTTCACCCGCATGTTGGCCGAGCCATTTGGAGGCATAAGTGTGACCTGGGACAAGTTGTGTATCAAGGAGCGCCGGTTGGGTTCGACAAGCAAGTCCGCGCGGGGGAACGCTACGTACACCTATTGCCCGACACCGTCGAACCGGAAGTGAGGGCCGATATCGAAATCCTGTATGAAGACGAAGCTTTGGTCGTCGTGAACAAACCCGCGCCGCTGCCGATGCACGCTTCGGGCCGCTTCAACCGCAACACGCTCAGCTACATTTTGAACGAGGCATACCGTCCCCAGAAGCTGCGCCACGCTCATCGGCTGGATGCCAACACTTCGGGTGTTGTCGTCTTGAGCCGAAAGAAGTCGATTGCCGCGCTGCTGCAACGGCAATTCAAGGAGCGTGAAGTTGTCAAAACCTATGTCGCGCGAGTGCATGGATCTCCCGCATCCGGCGAGTTTTTCCGCGATACGCGTATCGGAGAAGCGGCATCGAAGATGGGAATCCGCTTGCCGGATGCCAACGGCCAAGAAGCTCGCACGGAATTTCGAGTGCTGGAGCATTTCGGCGATGGCACGACATTAATTGAAGCTCGGCCGATTACGGGCCGCACGAATCAAATTCGCCTGCACCTATGGGATGCTGGCTTACCGGTCTGTGGCGATCCCTCGTATTTGCCCAATAAAGAAATCGGACACACGCAAACGCTCCAACCGAACGATCCGCCCTTGTGCTTGCATTCTCTTTCGATTTCGCTGCGACATCCGACCTCCAACGTCGCGATTTCCTTTACAACTCCCCGCCCCTCGTGGGCCAAGGACTAAACGCCGTCATCAACCGCGGTCGGCCGCAACTGCCCAGTAACCGACAAATAAATCATCGTCATACATAGGTAGAAAAAAGGTGTGAACAACAGCATGCCGATTCCGCAGGTGATCGCCACGAATCCCACACCCAATATGGCAACCACTACGAAAATCCTGAACACAAGCAACTTATTGCCTTGCATGAGTTCCACCGACAGCTTCATCGATTCCCACACCTTCATTTTGCGATCGACGATCAGGAAGGGTGCCACGACGAACATACAGACGACGACGTAAAGGACGGGCAGGCTGCATAGTAGAGCCAGCCCTCCGATCAGGCTGTATCCCGGTAGACGGTTGTTGAACCCGAACAGCACGAGGCCTAGCGGGAAGTTGACCAGCGCCAATCCGATCACTCCCATGATCAATTGCTGCCCCGTCAGACGACCAACATGTTTGATGAAGCCGGCGGACGCGACGGATAGCGGCCGCGCGACACCACGGCAGATTTGCAGTGAAGTCGGCACGGCAACCGCGAAGGCAATCCCGTTGACGGCCGACTGAACCAACGCTTCGGCTAGAATCACGACGGTGATTCCAGGCACGAAGGTTTGCGTACCGACGATAGCCGCCAACGAAGTCTTGACAAACTGAACCGCGAAAAAACCGCCCGTGCTGATCAGTGTTGCCACGATTCCCAACACCAGGCACGCGGGCAGTTGGTTGCGAATGATCTCCCAAGTTCCCTTGAGAACCAAGGTAAAGTCTACCGATGCATATCGGAATTCGTTGGTAACGGCGAAGGAATACGACGGTGGCGGTTGCTGGGGAAACGCATCGGGCTCGGTTGTCGCCGATGCCTGATAGGGATTTTCAGCGTCGACGGGCCGGCTTTGCCCCTCTGCTGCCGACGCTGCGCCGCTGGCCGCATCCGAAAACGGATTGCCGGTCAAGGCTTGCTCCCGCTGATCGTTCGGCTGGTCTGCAGTGGAAACATCCGCCACCACTTGGCAATGCGGGCACTGGTAACGGTTCGTCCGATCGTCGGATTTCTGAACAAGGCGTCCACACTGCGCGCACAAGAACTCGTGGGGCATGACGACCTTACCTATCGGCCGTTGGCTAGATTGGACAACAGGCGGTGACGTTTATTCTTCGCTGGACTCTTCGTAAATCTCCGCGAGACGGACGACGATTGCCTCCAAACGATCATAGTAGTTGTCTTCCTTCAGTGTGGGTTTCTGGTCGCGCAGAAGTTCGATTTCCCGTTCCAATTCGTCACGCCGCAAACGCTGGTCTGCGGAAAGTTCGCGTTCTTGGGGATTGCGCACCAAGTGGACTTGGTTGGCACGCCGTCCGTCGGGCCGAGCGTCTTTCTTTGGTCTCTTGACGGCGCGCGTGCCGCGAAACCAGGATGCGGGCGTCGCCAATTGGTCGCCATTGTCGTCCAGCAAAGCGTGCTCGGTTGCCAACCGGCCCTCGTCGGCATAGAACGCCTCGACTTGAGCGCTGGCGGACAGATAGGCCTCCAGAACGGACGTTTGCTCGTCTTTATCCAAGTCGGCACCCGGGTCGTTGATCGCTTGGGAAAAGTAATCGCCAAAGCGGGCAAAGTTCTGCTCGTAACCGCTGCGCGTGGCGGTTACGATCACCCGGTCGCTGCCCGAGAGCCGGTGAATGAAGGGGCCGCTTGACGAGGCGCAATTCACGATCACCACCGGCCGTTGAGTTGGCTTTAGCCAGCCGTCCAAATCTTCGGCCGAAATATCGACGCCGCGCATGTTGAACTTGGCCTGGTCGCCGTCGAAGGTGCCGTGTCCGATGAGTACTAACCACAGCACATCTTCGCCACGCGTTGATTCTTTGGCCAGATGATCAGCCAGCCGGTCCCGGTCCGACCGGTTATCGCCGTCGTCAGATCCAATGCGAATACATTTTGCCGAGGCGGCCGTCGCCGCGTCTTGCCAACGATCGGCCCAGCGATTGAAGGGCTCTTCGTACTCTTTGGCTCCCGACGCTCCGACCACGACGACCACCGTTTGCGAGGGACGAACTTCACCGGCGGCGAGCAGCAAACTAAGCAATATCCACATGGATTTATCCAGAGTATCTTACCTGCAGGAAGACGGAATTGCCGTCAGCGGCTAAAATCAGTGTAACGTTCGATTTCCCTTCTGCCCAATCCGATCGACGGCCATGAATGACGCTGAGAATCCCTATGCCTCGCCGGCGGCAGTTGAATTGGGAACGGCCGACGATTTCCAAGATGAAATACTGATCGCTCGTTTTCAGGTGGAAAAGAAGCGGCTGCGCCAAGCGGCCATGGACTACGCCAATGCCAACGGAGGTCTCGGCGACTGGATTACCGGTGGTTTGTTTTTTTTGTGCGTGGTTGTTGGCGTGGTTCTCGGAAGCAGAGTTCGTCAACATGAATCTCTGGTGATCAGCTTTTGGGTGGGCGCGATCCTGGCCATTGTGATTGCGAGTGTCGTACGATGGCTGCGATGCCGCCAGTTTCTGAAGGAGATGGAGCAGTCGCTGGGCATTCGCGGGGGCCAAACCGTTGCTCTCGCGATAGAACCGAATCGAGTTGTCGTTGCCGTGGAAGGTGCGCATCACAGTTGGCCCATGGATCGTGTTGCCGTGTTTGCCAAAGCGCCTTCGCTGTCGATCGTTAAGTCGCAATACACGGTCATTATTAGTCCCTCGGTCGTTCTGCCCCTGCCTCGCAATACCGATTGCGGCGAGGTTTCGCTTCAGACTTTCATCGAGGTTCTTCATCGCAGAGTTCTCCAGCGTCATCCCACGGCCATTATGCGGCTGGGCCGTTGGCTGGGGAGGCTTGTGTCGCAGGGTTCAAGGTAGCGTTCAAGGTAGCCCCTTCCACCGCCGCAACCCCCATTCGCCGACCAGCATGCCGATGGCGAAAACAAAAATTCCCCAGTGATGCCACAGCGGGAAAATCCAGGCCTCGGTTACGGGCACTTTGCGATTGGGCAAACCGCGGACAAAGCCGTTCAGGCCGCCCGCATCAATGACTTCGCCCCCCGTCTCGGCAGCGATCCGTTCCAGCAGCGCGCGATTGGGCCGAAGTGTTTGAAATTCTTCGCCCGCCGGTTCCGACGTCCAGCCTATTTCGCGCTGGCCGACTTCGCTTCCGTCGTCGGCGATGACTTTCACTTGGGCTCGATACGCGCCGGGCGTGCGCGGCACGAAATCGACCGAGTAGACCCCCGACTTGCGGTCGTGCGGCGCGGCGGTAACTTCGATTTCTTTTCCCTCGGGCGTAGTGACTGTAACGCTGACCGAAGCGTTGTCCAGCGGTTGAAAATCGGGTTCAAAGACACGTATTGCCAATTCGATCGGCCGGCCCGCCTGGTCGTCTTTGCGCGAGGTGTTGATTTCGATACGCTGCGGCACGTCGGAAATGAGCCAGCGGACCGTTTGGCGCCACGATTTTTCCAAGTCGCTGGCTTCGGCCGCGTCGGGACGATGCAGATTCCAACGCCACAAGTCGCCCACCAGTAGCGCCGCCGTGCGACCATTCCCAAACCGCTGGGCGACCAGCGCGGGAAATGTCTTTCCCTTGGCCGACTGGACGTGCGCCAGCACACTGGCTCCCGGCTTGATTTGCCGAACTTGATTCAAGGTCTTGAAGGCGGGCATTTCTTCCAAGCGTTTTTCTTCGCCTTGTTCGGTCGCCCGCAAGCGGACCCACGGCTGCAGCCATCCCTCGCGAGTCAATTCAAGTTGAAAGTTTTCACCTTGCCCTTCTTCGCCGCTGTCCAGGTAGATGGGCAACATCTCGCCAATTGGCGTGCGGCGATATTTTCCCTTGGTGAACGACTCCTGGCCGCCCAGCATCAAGAAACCACCGCCCCGCTGGCTGACAAAATCCTGCACCAGCGCCATTTGGTCCTGAGTAAAAAACCCCGATTCAAGATCGTCCAGAATGATGGCGTGATATCGAAACAACTGGTCGGCGGCCTGCGGAAATCCGTCGCGCAGTTCATCCTCTTCCTCGATCCCCAGCCGCAACAGCACCGGCTGGTCGTACTTTTCCGCTTCTTCGTCGCCCTCGTTGCCGAAACCGCGAAACAGAGGATTCGTGCGTTCGCCTGCCCGGCCGCGGAAGGTAAACTTCGGTTCCCGGTTGGCAATCCGCACCAATCCAACCAGTTCGACATCGGTGTCTTCCAGCAGCGCGCGGCGCAAGAACTTGAATTCCCAATTCGGACGGCCCGTGACATATAACACTCGATAGGGCCCCTCGCCGCGATCGACCATCACCAGACGCGAATTATTGACCAGCGTTGCTTCGGGGCTCTTGTCCGGCTTTTCAAACTGCCACTGTGCGTCTTCCGCGAAGGCCCGCACGCGATAGAAATTGATTCCGCCGCGGTCCGGCCGAAACTGAAAGCGAACCACTTGCGCTTTGCCGTCTTCCACTTCGGCGAGCGTCTTTTGCTGAACTTCCTTGTCTTCATCGTCCAGCAGTTGGACGACGATCGGGCTGGCCGTATAGCCGTGCGTTTGGATTTCGGCGGTGACCGTAACCGGAGCGGCCTCGAAGTTGGTTTGGCTGGTCGAAACGCGAATGACGCTGACATCCTTGGTCGGAGGTTTTGTTCCCAGCACGACCGGATAAACGGGCGGCAGCTTGTCCCAGGCGATCGCCTCGTCTTTGAAGTCGGTGGCATTGCCGTCGGTAAACAGCAACATGCCGGCATTCGGCCGATCGGCGTACCGTTCGGCAAGCGTTGCCAGCGAAGTTGCCAGCGAAGAACCGGGGCCGTCGCCGCTGAGTTCCTCGAAGTCCGACACGGGCCGCATCCGCGTATCGAACACATAGCGTCGAACATCAAAGTCCTGGCCGAGTCGCGTCTGCCACGGCGATTCGCGAGTCAGGTCGTCCTTGAGCAGGTCGCTGCGCGATTGGCGCGCGCCTTCATCGCGGACCTGCAGGCTTTGGCTGTTATCCGCAACGATCACGAATAGGTTAGCGCCTGGCTGAGGGCGAATGCAGCTAAGATGTGGGTCCATCAAACAAATCGCTAGCGCCACAATCGCCACCGTCTTCAAAATGCCGGCCGATACCCGCAGCCCAGCCGCGCCGCGTGTCCGCATGTAGGTAACCAGCACCAGCAAGACGGCTAGCGTGGCAACAATGCCGGTTGCGACTTGCACCCACCACGGCGCGTGCCAGCTAACCGACGTCAAGAGCTTGCTGAACGATTGAAACATATTGATACTAGTTCCCGCTTCCCAGACGTTCATAGTAGCGTCTTACTTGATCGGCGAACTTAGGCGGCACCGGATCCCTGTCGATCGGAACGACGGCGTCTTTCGACAGGCGTTTAAGCAATTCCTCTTCCACTCGATTTTGCAATTCTTCCAGCGGCTTTAGCACCTCCAGCCGCACCAGATCCCAGTTCGGCGGCTTGGAATGCCTTTTGGATTCGGCTCGAATACCCCGCGCCCGGTCGCGAATCCGCGCGACATCGGACCGCAATTCCGAATCATCCAACATTTCTTCCACATCGCGCAGCCGGTCAGACCATTCAACGAAATCGTCTCCACCCAGCGGAGCAACAGCGCGGTTTCGTTGATTCAGGAATTGGTCCAATCCGCCAAGCCGATTGGGCTCGCCACCGGCGGAAGAAGTGCCTTGAGAATTCTGAGGTGAACTGCTTTGCCGCGCCTGCGATTCGCTCGGCGGGCTTTGCGAGTCCTGTGGCGGTCGGGCATCGCCAGGCTTTCCGCCTTGCGGCGAAGAGTTCTGACCGGGCGGCTGCCCACCAGGTTGGCCTGACGGCGGCGAGTTGGGTGATTCACCATCGCCGTCCTTCGGCTGCTCGCTGGGGGGAGGCTGCGATGCATCCGATTGGGGATCGTCTTGATTGGGATTGTCGCGACTGCCCGCATCGTCGGGGGGATCCTTTGCGGCCTGGTTCTCACCGCGGTTGTTCTCCTTTTTATCTTCCGTAGTACCGCCTTGCCCTTGTGGCGACGATGGCGGCTGTTCGCCTGTCCCTTCTTGAGACTGCCCCGATTCCTGGCGGGGATCGTTTTGCGCCACTTCGTCGCCAAGCTGCTCGGACAACTGTTTCAGTTCGTCGCGCGCCCGCTGCAACGCCTGAGACTCGTCGCCCAGCACACTTTCGGCGGCACGTTCGACGCGTTGCCGCAATTGGCCAATACCTCGATTGGCAACGCGCTCCTGCTCGCGGGCATCTTCATTCAGGCCGCGGCGCAGCGACTGCTCGGTCGTCTCCAATGCACGGTTGATCTCCTGTTGCTGGGCATCGCGAAAGGCGTCGTATAGCTGTTCGGCCAGCAGCGGCTCGGTCTGCTCGGCCTCTTCCACCGTCTCGCGCATGCGGTCTAGCAATTCGTCGAGATCCTCATTCTGCTGTTGAAGACCCTCTTGGATTTCCTGGGGCCGATTGTCGCCGCGGAGCGATTTCTGTCCGTCGGCGGGCTTATCCAGATCGGCCAATCGCTGCGACAATTCCTGCTGGCGCTCGTCCAGCTCTTCGGATTGCTTGCGCATCTCGCGCATTTCTTCATCGAAACGGCCGGAAGCCCGTTTGCGAAAGTCTTCGCGAAGTTCTTCGAGCTTGCGTTCCGCGCGCGTTCCGGCGGCGGCGGCTTGGCTGACCTCGCCCTGCTGCAATGCCTCGGACGACTGGCGTTGGTTCTCGCGAGTCTGCTCGAGCTGTTCGCGCGCTTCCGCCATCTGCTCTTGGTTTTCCGGCCGCTCCATCCGCGAACTGAGTTCGTCCGTGTCGCGCAGAATCTGTTGTTGTTCTTCACGCAGCCGTTTGAGCTGGCGGCGGATTTCCTCTTCCTCTTCTTCGGTCTTGGCCTGCTCCAAGGCCGTTTGCAACTCCTTGATCCGCTTGTTCAGATCTTCTTGCCGCTGGGCCAATTCGCGTAGCCGATTCAGCGTTTGCCGAACCTCGCGGTCTTGTTGCTCCTGCTCGCTTTGTTGCTGAGCCGTGTTTTGCGTTTCGTAGCGGTTCTCGTTGTCCTTCAGCTCGAGCTGTTGGAGTTGCTGTTGCGAACGGCTGTTGCCCTGCTGCTGCGAACTGCTCTGTTGCTGCTGCTGGCTTGAGCGGACCACTTCATGTTCGCGCGCCCGCAGCTTCAGCAGGCCTTGGTAGGCCGCTTGCTCGGCGGCCAAGGCCGGCTTCAGCGGGTCGATCATTTCGTCACCCGCCGCACGGGCAAGTTCATCGATTGCCTGTCGCATGTATTGCTGGGCGGCGGACAGATACTCGACTGACTGTGGATCTTCAAGCTTTTCGGCCAGCTCTTTTGCTTGGTCATCGGCGGCCGTCTGCGATTCGGCCAGTAAGCGGGCGTCGGTCGCGAATGAACTGGATGGTTCCTCGCCCGTTTCACGACGAATCACGTTCCAGGTGGCGTTAATGATTTGCTTTTGCAACTGTGCCAACTCGTTGGCCTGCTGCATATTTCCTTGGCCTTGTTGCTGTTGCTGCTGTTGTCCGCCGGGCGGCTGTTGTCCTTGCCGGAAGATTTCTTCGAAATGCCGCACTTCGGCAAAGAACATGTCGCTGGCCACGCGCCGCGGCTTGCCGTCCGGCCCCATGTCCTCGGCCCAAAAATGATAGGCCAACAACTGGTCGGGCTCGGCCTGAAGTTCTTCCAGGTAAACCAAATGTCCCACATCAACCCGCTCTTGCCCGTCGACTCCTTGGGCCAGGACAACGTCTTGCGATTTGGACCCGGGAATCTCGAAGCTGACTCCCACGCGGGCGAGCCCGTAATCGTCCCAGGCATTCGCGCCAAGTTGCAATTCCTCGATGGGCGAAACCTGAACGTCGCGCGCCGGCTTGGCCAGCTTGAGATCGGGTGGCTTGTTTGGCAGAGCGTTGACCACGAATTCTGGCGGCATTTTGTTAGCGCGAACGGCGTCGTCGAGCAATTGCAGTCTCAGGCGCAATGAACGCCTCAAGTTTAGGCTGGCCGCATACAAGTGCTTGTCCGCGTCGCGAACGGCCAGCGGAATGGCGTTGCCGTCGCGATCGACAAGCTCGGCTTTTTCAACCGCCTTGTTCAAGTAACAAAGGAATTCGACGTCGGTGCCTTCGACGGCCGAAATGTGCCGCACATCCTGCAGCAGTCGCGGCTCCAGCGAAGTGTAATCCGGGTAGGTCACGTTGGCATCCGCCCGATTCAGTTTCGGATACTCAAACACAGCGACCTGAAAGGAGTCCGACCGCTGCTCTTGAAACTCGACATGGTAGGTTAGCGGTTCGGCGACTTCCGGAATTCGTTTCCCGTAGACCGGATCTTGCAGCGTTTTGCTCATTCCCAATCGCTGGATCGTGCCATCGACCGATTCGTAAACCAACGTCGCTTCCGGCGGCAGCGGCCCCGTGAACCGGGCCATCACCAGCAGGCTGGAACCGCGTTCCACTTCGGTATCGCCTGGCGTGACCTCCAACGAGAATTGCGCGCTTGAAGTTTCAATTTGGTCGTTGGCCAACTCGCTGACCGGCGGATTGGCATCGCTTATTCCAGCGACCAAGGTCAGCACGCTCACCAGCAGCGCCATGGCCGTCATGTTGGCGGCAAACGCCAAAGCGACGCGCCACTTTGGAGAAACCTTAGCCCACCGCCGCGACATGCCATGGAAGATTGCTTGGCGAATCACGCTCTCCTGCATGAAGCCGTACCTGCCATCGCGCGTCGGCCGCTGGTTGATCGCGGTCAACAGCGACGAATTCAAATCGGGATAGATTCGTTCGATCACCTGCCCAACACGGTGCGGATCGCGGGCAAAACGTCCGGCCCACAGGGCGTAGATTAGGCTAACCGCCGCCGCGACCGCCACCAATCCACCAAACGCAATATCCGCCTGAAACCAAACCTGCACACGCAGCGCCAGCCACACTGCGCCTACCCCGGCGACCATGGTCCAAACGGCCGCCAAGCCAGCCAGAATTCGAATGGCCCACATGCGTGACGCGACGCGGTCCAGTTGCTGTTTAAGTTGCCGTTCGATCATGGGCTTCCTCCGTCGCTCAAGCGCGACTTTCTTCCCGCCAGCCAGGTTTCGCACATTAGCAAACCCAATGCGCCGAAAATCAGCCAACGCCAATAGTTTTGACGTTTTTCCAATTCCATATCTCGTAGTTGCCGCTGCCGTGCAATCTCTTCCGATTGCGTGGTTTGTGTTCCCAGCAACACGCCGTGCTGCTCAAGCTGTTCGACGGTCATCGGCGCGGTATCGCTCTCCGAACTTGCCAAGTTGACGGCAACTTCGGTTTCCTCTTGCTGGTCGTGGATCTGATGAATTCCAGGTTGGCCGAATTCGAACTGTGTCGTCCCGGAAAGCAGTTCCAGTTGCGATTCATCCGGCTTGAAGACCGTATATTGCTTCTCTGCCGGTCCCGTTTCTTCCAGCGAGATGCTTTCTCCGACGCGATAGTCGGTCCAACCCGCTTCGCCCCCGCCCGCTCGTTCCAAGATTCCGGCGACCAGCGGAACAAACTTGGTCGATCGCGCGAGTTGGCTGTCGCGCGGATGCCAGCCGCTGGCCAACACATAGATCTGGCCGTCGCCGAACGCTTGTTCCCACAGTGCCGGCTGTCCATTGTCGAAACGAGCCACGACATGCGCCGACGGGTCTTTCGCCGTGATCCGGCGATGCTGCCAAAAATGAATCTTGGTGAAGTCGCTGTATTGCGGACTGGCAAACGATGCGAACAACGGATGCGTAAAATCGATTTCTCCCAGCATGGCGTAATCCGCCTGGACGACTTCCGCATCATCCGTCGACACGTCGACAAAGCTGGTCAGCGATACCGCCGCCGCGTCGGTCTTGGGCACGATCAGCAGCGTGCCGCCTTGCCGCGCGTATTGCTCTAGTTCGGCCAGTTGTCCCTTGGAAACCGCCTCGGTCACCACAATCAATTGCGGCGAGCCGGCATCGGCAAGCTGCAAGGATTCGGTGCCGGTCCGGTCGTCGAACACAATCTTGCGGCGGGGCGTTTCCGCCAAGGCTAGATCCAGGTAATACCGCAACCCCTGGCCGTCGACCTCATCATCACTGCCCAGGTAGACAATCGGAACTTCCCTTTGTTTCAGCGGAGCGACGTAGTAGTCGTTGTCGAATTGGCAGCCGTCACCCGTAAGCCGCAGCCGATCGGCATCGCCGGCCGCCCCGCCGCGGGGAATCGTCACCACGCGGCTTTGTCCGGGCGGAACATAAATGGCCACCGCATCGCCCCAATCTTCGTCTTCTTCGCTGCCCCAGGAAACGTAAAACTGTTCCGTCGTTGAATCTTCAGCATTCAGGATTCGCACGCGAGGTTCTTGTTCGTCGACAATTCCATCTTCGCCGGCCAAGACTCGCAGCGACGCGTTCCCCGTTCGATCTGGAGTGACCTGACGGACCGCAAGGCGAACTTCGGGCGGCCAGTCAAAGGCTTGCAACGAGGCGAACTCGGCACCTTGTTGCAGATCGGTAATCAAGACGATTTGTAAGGCGGCGTCCGATTGCTGGCGGTCGTTGGCTTCCACTAGGTCGTCGGCGACGGTCATCAGCGTCTGGCCCAACTCGGTTCGTGACCAGGTAGGCGCGAGTTGTTCAAACTGGCTGCGAACGAGATCGGGCTTGTGTTTGCGATCGGTGCCGAGGTCGTCATCCAGGCTGACCAAGGCTCGCGACCGTTGGTCGAACGCGTATAACACCACGTCGTCGCTCGGCTCAAGGCTCGACAGCACATCTTCAACTTGCTCGGACGCGCCGCGCCACAATCCTGCCCGCCGCATACTGGCGCTGGTATCGACAACTATTGCCACTCGGCGGCCGCGCACACCGCTGAGCGATAAATCTTCGGTGGCCCGCCAAAACGGACGCATGAACGCGATGACCAACAAGGTCAGCGCCAGTGCTCGCAGCAACAGCAGCAGCAAATTGTCCAACCGGCTGCGTCGCGTCAGACGCGGCGGCGACGCGGAAAGAAACATCAGCGAACTAAACGTCTGCCGTCCCCGCGGCGTGCGGCGAATCAAGTGAAACAAAATCGGCAGCGCCAAAGCCGCGAGCCCGGCCGCGAAAAACGGGGCAATGAAGAATTCGAGGAAGCTCATCCCGTGGCCCCCTGGCGCGCGAGGGCACGAGCAGCACCGCCGCGACGCTGCACTTGCCGTCCCCGCCGCATCCGCGAGTTCACGAAATCGAAAAGCGAAAGCTCCAGCGGGCGATCGGTTGCGAGTTGGTAATAATCGATGCCCAGATTGGCGCACGTGCGGCGAATCGATTCGGCATGTTCTTCAAAGCGCTCCAGGTAACTTGCGCGAATGGTCGCTGGATCGACGTACAACTCACGGCCCGATTCGAGATCTTCAAACAGCGCGGCGTCGGCAAAATCAAAGGTGATCTCGGCGGGATCAAGCACGCGCATGAGCACTACTTCATGTCCTCGCGAACGTAAGTAACCCAAATGCTGCTCCAGCCTATCGATGGGCGCGAGTAGGTCCGAAATCAAGACGATCAGTCCGCGCTTCGTCACCGTGCGGGCAATTTGCTCGATCGGCGCGCCCAGGTCGGTGTCGGTTCCGGTCAACGAGTGTTCCAAGGCCAGCATCAGGCGATGCATGTGGCCCGGCCGAAAACGGGCCGGCAGGTATTCGCCGATCTGTTCGTTGAAGGTCAGCAAACCGACCGCGTCGCGCTGGGTGGATAGAAAGTACGCCAAGGTGGCGGCGGCCGTTTTGGCATACCGCGACTTGGTGTAGGCCAACGAACCGAACCCCATCGACCGGCTCATATCGACCAGCAAATAGCAACGCAGATTCGTTTCATCTTCAAATCGCTTGATGTAATAGCGATCGCTGCGGGCATACAGCCGCCAGTCCAAATAGCGTGGATCGTCGCCCGGCGTGTACTGGCGATATTCGCTGAACTCGACCGAGAAGCCGTGATAGGGACTGCGATGCAAACCGGTGAAGAATCCTTCGACCACTACCTTCGCGCGCATCTGCAGGCTCTTGATCCGCATCAGCGCGCTAGGGTCGATAAACGACGTGGACGCCGCGGCCGGGTCTTGACGTGTGGGTTGTCTGGGGCGTGGTGACATGCTGGAAACCTGTATCAACTAAGCACCGGGAACGGCGACCGTGTCCATTAGCCGGTTGATGACCGTGTCGACCGACACCCCTTCCGCTTCCGCTCGATAGCCGATCAGAATGCGGTGACGGAAAGTGGGATGCACCAGCGCGCGGATGTCATCCAGCGTTACGTGAGTCCGCGTTTCAAATAGCGCTCGCGCCTTGGCTCCTAGAACCAGGTACTGGGCGGCCCGCAGTCCCGCGCCCCAACTGACCCATTCGTCAATGAAATCAAGCGAATCGGTCTGGCCCGGTCGGCTGGCCGCCGCCAATCGCACGGCGTAGCGAACCAGTTCTTCGGCCACGGGAACGCGGCGAACCACATCGTGAAAACGTTTTACGTCGTCGCCTGAAAACAGCGGATTGATCGGCTCGGGCCGCGTCGAAGTCGTCTTCGTGACCACGGTCACTTCGTCGTCTTCCGGAAGGTAGTCGACCAGCACATTGAACATGAAGCGGTCGAGTTGCGCTTCAGGCAGCGGATACGTGCCTTCCATTTCGATGGGGTTTTGCGTGGCCAGCACAAAGAAAGGTTCTTCCAGCGGATAGCGCACGCCGGCCGCGGTAACTTGATGTTCCTGCATCGCTTCCAACAGGGCCGCTTGCGTCTTGGGAGGCGTGCGGTTGATCTCGTCGGCCAAAATGACATTGGCGAAAATCGGACCTTTGACGAACTGCATTCGGCGATGGCCCTCGCTGGTCTCTTCCAGGATTTCAGTTCCCGTGATGTCGGCGGGCATCAGATCGGGCGTGAACTGTATCCGCCGGAACTGCAAATGAAAGATCTGGGCAATCGACTGGACAAGCAGTGTCTTTGCCAGTCCCGGAGCGCCGGTGAGCAAACAATGCCCGCCGGCGAATAGGGCCACCAGCAGTTCTTCGATGACGGCCTTTTGGCCGACGATGGCTTTGGACAATTCGGCGTCGATCTGTTGACGGCTGGCCCGAATTTGTTCGACAACTTGTTGTTCCGCTTCGTAGGTATCGACGGTGGACAAGGCTTACTCCGTTATGTTGATTCTGGCTTGAGTATTAGTCTACCTAAAGGTCAAACTTGATAATCCTGAGTCAAGTTTTAGCGACCATCGGGAGCGGGTTTTCATTGCCGAGCGATAGCTCGTAGTTGGTTCGAGGCCCTGCCTCGTTAATGGGTCATGGCGTACGTGACGATGTTGATGCCCAACGGGTACGACCACTTCTCGGAATATTCCTTGAAGTAGTTGGGGTCGAGCCCCTCGCGTTCCCAGCCGTCGCCCAGGTCCGTATTGTGGCAGATCATCACCATGATTCGTTCCTTGTCGTCGAACACCGCCTTGTAGTGCGCTTCCCGCGCATCGGCCCGTTCGGTCGTGTAACCGTTCCAATAAGCATGGATGCTGGGGACCTGCGGTTTTTCCTTGAGGTCGTACACGTTGTGAAAGATATTGTGCTCCAGCGGCAGTTCCTGCGGCTCGCGATCGGGAAAGACGCGTTTGATTTGCTGGTAGAAGTTGTCCCATTCCCGCTGGCCCCAAAAATCGTCGACCATCAGAAAGCCACCGTTGAGACAGTACCGGCGCAGGTTCTTCACCTCGGCCTCTTCGAGGTACATTTCGCCTGGTTCGATCATGTACAAAAACGGATAGTCGAACAGTTCCTCGTCGGTCAGCGAGACGATCACGCCGTTCGGATCAGTTTTGAACGACGTCAACTCTTGCAGCCGAAAGGAGAAATTCAGATCGCTGTCAGGATAGTCGGTACTCCACTTGCCACGCCGCCAATTGTCGCTCCAGGAACTGTAGCGAACGCGCGCGAAGGTGAAAACGTCGTGCTTGAATTCCGGATCCTTTTCCCAAGTAGGAACGCCGTTTCGACTAGCCGGGCCGTCAATCATGGGACCGGGGCCGGGGCCCCGACCGCGTTGCCCAATGCCGATCCCGGCGACGACCACCAACAGAAGCATGGCGATAAGCAGAATGCGGTATTTATTCACTCGATTCGTCTCCGGATGGCGAGAAAGAACTATCGCTGTGCCGAATCGTCCGGCTTTGAGTTGTCATTATCAGCATCGTTGTTTTTGGGGGAGTTTTGCTTCTTCAATTTCCGCGAGATCGCCAGCAATTCACGATGCGCCGCCCGAAAGCGGGGTGCTTCTTCCAGCGATTTCAGCACACTGCGTTTGGCGGCCGGCAAATCGTCGGCTTGATGCAGCAGTTTTGCCAAGCGAAAATGAACGCCGGCCGGATCGACCGGTTCCATAATAACCAGAGTTCGCAGGGCTCGGATGGCGTCGTCGGCTTTCCCTGTCTGCTCGGCGGCTCGGGCCAACATTTCATGAGGGCCGGCGCGCAGCGGGTTAACAGCCAATGCGCGGCGAACATTCTCCAGCACCGCTTCCCAGTTTTCTTCCTCGGTGTGCAGTTGCATGAGCCGCACATACACAGCCAAGCTGTTGTCGTCCAAGGCAGCTAGATGTTCCAGCGTGGCTCGCTCTTGCTCCGCATCCTTCAGCTCGCGATGAATGCCGGCCAACATGGCATGCGCGCCACTCGGACCACGGTCGTTGGGGTACATTTGGATCAGCTTCCCCAGCAACTCTTTTGCGTCATCCCACTTTTGTTGCTTGATAAGTACCGCCGCTTCCCGGCGCATGCCGGCATAATTCTTAGGATGTTCGCCATTCCAGGCCCGAACCGCTTGCAAATCGGCGCGTGGCGGCAAGTCGCACGGTTCCCAATCCAGTTCAGGCGCGAGCTGGTCGGCATGCTCGCGCGCATACTCGGTGAACTCACGATCCAGCAACTCGATCGATCCAACGTACCGCCCCAACGAATCATTGATCGGCATGCCGACACTCAAATCGACAAGCACTCGTTTCAGGGTGTCCAAGCCATACTTGTCGACCAGGTATTCGACAACCAACGACGATTCGTAGTAAGCGAATTGAAGATGTACCGGACTGGCGGGACTCAAGAACGCTCCGCTTAACCGGCTGACCGGCACCAGATCGTCGCCCA